>JAEVYV010000044.1 GCA_023392575.1 Bacteroidota bacterium
GGGTGAAGGTGATCCCAGTGGACCGGGCCTCGCAGCAACAGTATTGCCTGGACGATGAAAAGATCCTGCAGCTTTCCCGCTGGATCCTGCACATCGAAAATTATTATTCGGCCTTAAAAAACCAGTGGTGCCCCATGGATGTGGAATGGGCTGTGGATGGTTTGAGCGGCGAGCTGTTTGTGGTGCAGGCCCGGCCGGAAACCATTCATTCGCGTAAAAGCCATGATACCTTGACCGAGTATATCATGAAGCCCCACCAGGCAAAAGAACGGGTGAAGGGCATAGCCGTGGGTGATAAGATTGCTTCGGGCAAGGTAAAGATCATGTACTCACTGGACAAGCGGGTACGCGAAGGGGAAGAGTTCCGGGAAGGCGATGTGCTGGTAACCGATATGACCGATCCGGACTGGGAGCCCATCATGAAAAAGGCTTCCGCCATAGTAACCAACAAAGGAGGCCGCACCTGCCACGCCGCCATTGTGGCCAGAGAGATGGGTGTGCCCGCCATCGTGGGCTGCGGCAACGCGACCCATGTTTTAAGCGACAACGACCCGGTAACCATCTGCTGCGCCGAAGGCGAAACGGGCATTGTGTACGAAGGCCAACTGGAGTACGAGGTACACCACACGCTTTTGAATGATTTGCCGCAAATACAAACACAGCTGATGCTGAACGTGGGCTCCCCCTCGCTGGCCTTTCGTTTTTCGCACATCCCCAATAGGGGCGTAGGCTTGGCCCGGGAAGAATTCATCATCAACAACTACATAGGTATTCACCCGCTGGCCCTGCTCACCCACCGTGCACTAAACGACGGAGAGCTATCCGCCACCATCAAACAAAAAATAACGGGCTTTGCCAGCGAAGAGGAATTCTTCATTTCCAAACTGGCTTTTGGCATTGCTAAAATTGCGGCGGCCTTTTATCCGCATAAAGTGATCGTCCGGTTTTCCGACTTCAAATCGAACGAGTACTGCAACCTTTTGGGTGGCAGCTATTTCGAACCCAAGGAAGAAAACCCCATGATTGGCTGGCGGGGCGCTTCGCGGTATTATTCCGAAGACTACAAAGCGGCTTTTGGTCTGGAATGCAGGGCCATTAAAAGAGCCCGGGAAGAAATGGGGCTAACCAACGTGGTGGTGATGATTCCCTTTTGCCGAACGGTGGAAGAACTGCTGAAGGTAAAGGAAGTGATGGCGGCCTACGGGCTGGTGCCCGGAAAGCAGGGTCTGGAGTTGTTTTTGATGGCCGAAATTCCGGCCAACATCATACTGGCCCGGGAGTTTGCCGATCACATCGATGGTTTTTCCATTGGCTCCAACGACCTGACGCAGCTCACCCTGGGCCTGGACCGCGACTCGGCGCTGGTAGCCCATTTGTACGATGAAAAGAATCCGGCGGTAAAGCGCATGCTCTCCCAGTTGATCCGCACCGCAAAGGACTGTGGGGTAAAGGTGGGCATCTGCGGTCAGGGGCCATCCGATAGCCCCGAGTTTGCCCAGTTCCTGGTGGAAGAAGGCATTGATTCCATATCGGTTACCCCCGACTCGGTGATCAAAACCATCAAGGCCATTTACAGTATTGAGCAGGAGCTGGCCAAACAAAAACAAAAGGTATTGGAGTAAAAGGCGACTCACTCCGAACGGGCAGGGAAAAAGCCAGGTAGGCGGCGTTGGAAGCTCGGGCTAATGGACGTCGACCGTGAGGAAGGCCTGGACAAGGATCAGGGTACAGGGGATTGCTTGTTCAAGGCCTTCCTTTTTGGTGTTTGCTCATTCCTAACGGATTTGTTAACTCTTTGGCTGCAGGCAGCCTTCCCGGCTTTCTTTGGCTATCTTCACACAAAACGCTTACGGTTTCCCATAACCGAAATTAGAGTTGCGGAGAACCTTGAAGAATTGTCCATTTAGAAAGGAGGTCAACTATGAACAAACAGGCCATTAGCAGTGCACTTACAAACCACCACCGTTCGTTTATTGATTACATAAACGAACTGACACCAGAAGACTATCTGTACAGTCATGAGGAAAAATGGACGGCAGGGCAACAGGTGGCCCACATGGTTCTTTGCGTCAAGCCGCTGGTGCAGGTGTTTAGCATGGATAAAGCAACGATCCGGCAAAACTTTGGACAGCCCGCGGGGCCCGGCCGAAGCTACGAAGATTTGAAGGCTAAGTACAAAGAAAAGGTGAAGGAAGGCGGCAAAGCACCTGACCGTTTTGTGCCGGAGGCCGTGTCTGCCGACCAAAAGGAGCTGTTGGGTGAGATCCTGGCTAAATTGATCGGTGATCTGTGTGCGAAAATGGAGCGCTTTACCGAAGCGGAGCTGGATGAACTGTGTATTCCACACCCCCTGCTGGGCAACCTGAGCATGCGGGAAATGTTGTTGAACGCTGTGCATCATGTGCAGCACCACCACGAACAAACCCGGCAAAACTTAATGCGCACATAATACCGGTGCTTTTCCGCAGGGTTCTGTTTCCTAGTTGTTTGCGAAAGGAAGGGTATGGGTCGGGGCCGGGCAATCGGAAATTGTGCATAAAGAGCAGGGATGCTAATTTTGAAGTTTAATTTGCCTGGATGGAAAAAAATTGTTCTAAGTGTAAAACTCCTTTTACCTGTCAGAATGAGACCAGGGGCTGCTGGTGCGAAAGCGTGGTTTTGTCAAGCGAAACCCTGGAATATTTAAAGAGGGAATTTGAGAACTGCCTTTGTCCCCATTGCTTGAAAGAATTTGAAAAAGAAAGGAAGTTCGAATAGATAGAGGGGTGGGAAAAGCTGTGTAGTTTTCTTTAGGAGTGTTGATGCTGCCTCATCTGTATCCCTTGCGGCTGGATGCAAAAGCATTTGCAGGACATTTTGAGCTTTCCATCATACCTTCGAAAGCATGGCCGGGGGTAACAGAGATTACGATGCCATTGTGGTTGGCTCAGGGCCAAATGGTTTGGCTGCAGCCATTACCATGCAGCAGGCAGGACTTTCTGTATTGCTGGTGGAGGCAAAAAACACGGTGGGCGGCGGGCTGCGTTCTGCAACGTTTACCTTACCTCATTTTATTCATGATGTTTGTTCGGCCGTACATCCTTTGGCGGTGGCTTCGCCGTTTTTTCAAACCCTTCCTTTGAAGCAGCATGGACTGGAATTCATTCATCCTCCAATTGCAGCGGCCCATCCTTTTGATGATGGCGGTGCAGCCGCTTTGTATTCCTCCGTCAAACAAACGGCACAGGCTCTGGGCGCCGACGAGCAGCCGTATGATGCCCTGATGCAGCCATTGGTAAAAGACTGGCCCCGGATAGCAACCGATGTATTGGGGTCGCTGCACTTTCCAAAACATCCGGTTGCAATGGCCCGTTTTGGGGCCAAGGCTCTTGGTTCCGCGGTGCATCTGGCAAAACGTTTCCATACAAAACATGCCCGTGGGTTGTGGGCCGGAATGGCAGCCCATTCCATGCAACCCTTATCCAGGGCCACGACTTCCGCCGTTGGTTTGGTATTGCTGGCGGCTGGCCATTCCGGCGGCTGGCCGCTGCCAAAAGGCGGGTCGGAAAGGATTGCCAGCGCTTTGGTTTCTTATTTTAGTTCATTGGGCGGCGTGGTCGAAACAAATTTTTATGTGCGTTTGCTCAGCCAACTGCCTTCGGCGCAGGCGCTATTGTTTGATGTTACACCCCGGCAACTGTTGCACATAGCAGGGCATCGGTTCTCTGACCTTTATAAATGGCAGTTGGGGCGTTACCGCTACGGCATGGGTGTATTTAAAATTGACTGGGCTTTGGATGGTCCCATACCGTTTCGAGCAGCGGTTTGTGGGCAGGCCGGAACTGTGCATTTGGGAAACACGCTGGAAGAAATTGCAGCCTCTGAGCAACGGGTAGGGGAAGGCAAGCATCC
Source organism: Bacteroidota bacterium (assembly GCA_023392575.1). Classification (GTDB taxonomy): domain Bacteria; phylum Bacteroidota; class Bacteroidia; order Chitinophagales; family Chitinophagaceae; genus Flavisolibacter. The sequence goes on from JAEVYV010000044.1 coordinate 3,892, forward strand.
CGAAGCGCCTTTTGTATTGCTGGTCCAGCCAAGTTTGTTTGATCCCTCCCGGGCGCCGGAAGGAAAGCACACGGCCTGGGCTTATTGCCACGTACCGCAAGGTTCGGAGGTGGATATGACAGAGCGGATTGAAAACCAGGTGGAGCGGTTCGCCCCGCATTTCCGGGACCAAATTTTGGGAAGGCATACCATGAACACGGTTGCAATGGAAGCATACAATTCCAATTATATTGGCGGGGATATTAATGGCGGAGCCATGGATGCCGGGCAATTGTTTACCCGCCCGGCCTTGCGGTGGTCGCCCTACAAAACCTCTGCAAAAGGCATTTATATCTGTTCGGCTTCTACGCCGCCCGGCGGAGGGGTTCACGGCATGTGCGGGTACCATGCTGCAAAAAAAGCGTTGAAAGATGTTTTTCACATCCGCCTGCCTGACCTTCCCTAATTGGAGTTGGACTCCGCACGAAAAATAAGCCGGGCCATTGGGGGCATCCTTCCAATGCTTCACTATTTGTGTCGGCCCATAGAAACAAGCAGAAGTCTTAACTTTCAGAAACTAAAAAAAAGCAGTGGATAACGAAAGGAATAGGGGATTTCAAAGTGATCCTCTGCCGGGTAAGCCGCCAACCCACTGGCTCACCCGTTTTTTGATCCTTCGCTTGTTGGGGCTTGTTTATGCCATCGCCTTTTTGGTGGCCATTAACCAGGTTATTCCCCTGATTGGCTCCAATGGACTCACCCCGGCAGCGCTCTATCTAAAACGTGTCGGGGCCGCTCTGGGTTCGGATGGAGCGGGGTTCATGCGCCTGCCCTCCTTGTTTTGGTTCTGGCATTCCGATGCCGCCCTGCTCACCGCTGCCTGGGTCGGGCTTTTACTCTCCTGCATCGTGATTGCAGGTTTTGCAAATGCACCCTTGCTTGCCGTGCTTTGGTTGTTATATATGTCCTTTGTTCATGTAGGACAAGAATGGTATGGATACGGTTGGGAGATCCAGCTCACTGAAACGGGCTTTCTGGCTATTTTTCTTTGTCCTTTGCTTGATTGGCGTCCCTTTCCCCGGCAGGCGCCGCCCATGCCCATTATTGTTTTATTCCGGTGGTTGGTTTTTCGGCTGATGTTGGGCGCAGGGTTGATCAAGGTTCGCGGCGATGAAGTGTGGCGAAACGCCACCGCCCTTTATTATCATTTTGAAACGCAACCGATCCCCGGCCCGCTGAGCCGGTGGTTTCATTTTTTACCGCACACTGTTTTGAAATGGGGTGTTTGGTTCAATTGGCTGGCCGAGCTGATAGCGCCCTGCTTTGTTTTTGGGCCGCGCCTGGGCCGTCATCTGGCAGGCGTGGTGATCGTGCTGTTCCAGGTGACCCTTATTCTGAGCGGTAACCTCTCTTTTTTAAACTGGCTGTCCATTGTACCGGCCCTGGCTTGTTTTGATGATGGTTTTTGGTCCCGGCTTCTTCCGGGCCGGCTTGTTCGCAAGGCAGAAGCCGCTGCGACCAGCGCCACCGAGTCCAAATCCATGCTTCGGACCGCCTGGTTCGTAACGGCCGTCGTTGCCATCTTAAGCATTCCACCTGTAGTCAACATGATCTCCAGGGGACAATTGATGAATGCTTCGTTTGATCCTTTAGGCTTGGTGAATACCTATGGCGCTTTTGGCACCGTGGGTCGGGAACGTTTGAATGTGGTTTTTGAAGGCACGGCGGATGAAGACAGCAGCGACCGGGCTCATTGGAAACCTTATATCTACAAGGGCCTGCCCGTGTCACCCGATAAACGTCCCCTGCAAATAGCGCCGTATCAATTGCGGCTGGACTGGCAAATGTGGTTTGCTGCCATGTCGTCTCCAAACGAATATCCCTGGACCTTACATCTTGTTTGGAAACTCCTGCACAATGATCCTGCTGCGGTAGGCTTGTTTGCGGGCAATCCTTTTCCGCATACCCCACCGCGGTATGTTCGAGCGGTTTTGTACCGGTATCGGTTTGCCCGGCCGGGCAATGTTCTGGGGCATTGGTGGAACCGGGAACGGGTAGACGTCTGGCTTCCGGCCATGTCGGCTAATGATCCCATTCTAAAGGATTTTTTGAAAGCTGCGGGATGGGAACCATGATTTTTGAAGGAATGTTTGGATGGAAGTGCCTATTCGGTTGGCACACTCTTGGCCTGAAAACCAACAGTAGTTAGGGCAATGATCTTTTCTCCGCTGAAAGAATACAGGCTAATGCAGAAAATAAAAATGGTGAGAATGAGGGATCAACATGATCTGGGTAAAGTCAAAACAATCTAAGATGCCTTGGGGAAAGTCCAGGTTCAATGCTGATTTAAACTATTTGAAATGTATGTTTCAAGCGGTTTAGGCCTCATTAAAGAGTTTAGCAATATTTTGTTCGTTAGGTGTCGAAAATTGCTTCAACCGTTTTTTAATTTTTAATCTACAACAGCATTTTAATTCCAGTTATTGTCGGCTGAATCGGCCGGTCGATTTTAGGCCGTTGTTGGCTGTTTTCCGCATTGCAATAATATATATGTGTTGCTTGTTGTTCAATTCCATTGCTAAATCATTATCTTTCAAGCCCTTAGGCAAACGAGACCGGAAAGAGTCATTAACTTGTTTATTTAAGCGATATGTCCGTCTCTTCTACAACCTTGATTCATGAGAGGGAATGTTTCATCCGGATGGCCCGTGGCGACGAGGCTGCCTTTGCTGAAATATTTTATCATTATAATCCACGCATTTATCCTTTTGTAAAAAAGATGGTGCGCTCCATAGAGGCTGCCGAAGAAATTATCCAGGATGTTTTTGTCAGCTTGTGGAAGAACCGCGAAGGCCTGATAGAGATACAAAATCATACAAGCTATATTTTTACTATAGCCACCAATAAAACCTATAATCATCTAAAATACCAGGCAAGGGAACACCGAATCCGGCAAGCGTTATTGGAATCCAGTGAGGATGTTACCAATAATACCACAGAAGCCATTGACTTAAACCAAATTCAGGGGCTGATCAACAAGCTTGTAAATCAATTAAGCCCCCAAAAAAAACTGATTTATCAGCTTACCAGGGACGAAGGTTTGAGCCACGAAGAAATTGCCCGTCGCCTGAACATCTCTAAAAATACCGTCAAAAATCACTTAGTGGAAACGCTTAAATTCTTGCGTTCTCACCTCAAAGAGTCACAGGACGCTACCTTCTCATTGATTATCCTGGTTATAAATGCCAATTTGTAAACCTGTCTGTGTTTTACCTGCAACGAATGCGGTCTCCGGGTTCGGGGAGCTTGGTCTTTTCTAAACCGGGATCCTGAAAATTATTTTTGATCGGACTAGTCCTTTCCTGCACCACGGTTGTCTGATCTATAACAGGTGTGATTTTTATAAGCCTGAAAATTCTCTTTTATGGATGCATTGCAAGAAAGAATTCATTATTTAATCGGTCAATATGCAAACGGAGTTGCTTCGCAGCCGGAAGAGAATGAATTGTTTGCGATCATAGCGGAAGGCCGCCACGACGATCTGGTCAAAGGCGTTATGCTCCAAATGATGCAGGCAGAAGCACCAGCGGATATAGATGAAGAAAAATGGGCGCCGGTGCTTAGGAAGATCCTTGATGGCGAAAAAGTGGTTGGGACTGACCCGGCAGTGGTAGTGCCCCATAAAAGAGCAATAAAAATCTTTAATTGGCGGCGGGTGGCTGCGGCGGCCTCCATTATAGTGCTAATTGGTGCGGGTATTCTTTATTATCAGGGGCATCAACGGGTTGATCAACCCGCGTCGGCCAACCCGTTGGCGTCAACGCCGGAAGCTGATATAGCGCCTCCGGATGCGACCCATGCGGTTTTAACCCTGTCCGATGGTCGGGTAATTGTTCTGGACAGTGCCGGCAAGGGTACGCTTGCCCAACAAGGTGAGGTCAATATTGTTAAGCTGCCGGATGGACAAATCAGGTATCATTCCAGCACGCCGGAACAGGCAAAGGGTGTAGTCCTATACAATACGCTTACCAATCCGGCCGGCAGCAAAGTAGTGAACATTACTCTGGAGGATGGAACCAGGGTATGGCTGAATTCAAAAAGTTCCTTGCGCTATCCCACGGCGTTTACCGGAGAGCTCAGGCAGGTTGAAATAACCGGGGAAGCTTATTTTGAAGTGGCGCAAATGAGTTCGCCAGCCAGCAAGGGGCAGGAGAGCAGGGTTCCCTTTCAAGTGAAGGCAAACGATGTAGCTATTGAGGTACTGGGTACACATTTCAACATCAATAGCTATGCGGAAGAAGGAATGATACGGACCACCCTGTTAGAAGGAAGTGTGCGGGTAAGTAAAGGTGGGCAAAGTGTGCTGCTAAGGCCCGGCCAACAGGCGCAGGTGGTCCCTTCCAATGAAAGCCGTACAAGCCAGACGTCCATAAAAGTGGATAGGCCCGACGTGGACGAAGTCATGGCCTGGAAGCATGGCCGGTTTTCTTTTCAGAATGCTGATCTGGAAACCATTATGCGGCAAATGGCCCGGTGGTACAATGTAGAGGTGGTTTATGAAAATAAAATCAATGACCGATATACAGTAAACGTAAGCCGGGACGTGCCGGTGTCGCAACTGTTTAAATTTATAGAAATGAGTGGCGGAGTGATCTTCACTATTGACGATAAAAAAGTAATTGTCAGAAGGTAAAAGCTGAAAGGCAGGCTCCCTCCCAAAAATCAAAACTGATAGTAAGAAGGTAACAGCTGAAACGCCGCGAGGCGGTTCGGCAGGCTGCTGCTTATGCCAGAAAGAAAGTATAAACTGTTTCCATTAATAAAACCAAAACAATACTATGCAAAGTATGTTTTATGTAGCAAGGACATTTGTCTTGCGTTTTCCTGACGTTTTTCAGGGTCTTTTCTCTACAAAGCTTTTGAGAGCAGTGAAGGCGACTGCTTTGATTCTTGTGCTGGCTGGTATGCAGGCCAATGCAGAAAGCAAATCGCAAATCATCACCATCTCCTTAAAAAATGCAACGCTTGAAAGCGTTTTTAAAGAAATTAACAGGCAGGCGGGCTACAGCTTTGTGTATAATAACAGCCTTTTGAAGAACTCGAAAAAAGTTGATCTAGACATTTCAACAAAGCGTGTTGAAGAAGTTATGAAAAAGAGTCTGGAAGGCCAGCCTTTTACCTACACGATCATTAAAAAGACGATTGTTGTAAGGCCTTTGGAAGCAGAAATCCAAAAGGAGGAAGCACCGGTAAATACCAACTTTTTTCAAACGATTAAAGGACGGGTGACGAGTTCTGGTGGCGCCCCCATTGCCGGTGTAACCGTACAGGTAAAAGGCGAGCAAAGCGCTACTTCTACCAATGACAACGGAGAGTTTACTGTGCAGGCAGCTGCCGCGTCACCAACCTTGGTCTTTACAAGGATCGGATACAGGGCTAAGGAAGTGACGGTGCAGGGTGCACAATTTATAACAGTCATCCTGCTTGATGAGGTAAAGCAAATGGAAGACCTGGTGATAACCGGTGTGTACAATCGCAAGGCCAGCAACTACACCGGTTCCACGCTTAAAGTTACCAAGGAAGAAATGAAAAGAACGGGCAATGCCAATGTGTTCCAGGCCCTTAAAAATATTTCACCTTCTATGGTGCTGGACAACTTCGCCATGGGGTCCAATCCCAATACAATGCCGGACATCCGTATCCGGGGCACGTCTTCCCTTCCGGGAACAGAATCCGGCATGGCGGGCAGCCTAAAAGGCAACTATCTCAAAAATCCCAACGAGCCCCTGTTTATTCTGGATGGTTTTGAAACAACCGCGGAGCGTGTATTTGATTTAGACATGAACCGCATCGAAAGCATCACCATTCTTAAAGACGCTTCCTCCAAGGCGCTGTATGGCTCAAAAGCGGCCAATGGCGTTATTGTCATTGAAACCATAAAGCTTACATCCGGAAAGCCATTGGTTAGCTATAATTCCAGTGTGGATATTGATCTGCCGGATCTGAGAAGCTACAACCTGACCAACGCTGCTGAAAAACTGGAAGCAGAGCGTATCGATGGTATGTACTCCGCCCGTCCAGTGGGCTTTGATCCCCCGGCACAACATGCAGAATTACTGCAGTTGTATAATTACAGGAAGAAATTGGTGCAGGAGGGCTTGAATACCTATTGGCTGGCAAAACCGCTTCGCGACGGAATTGGTCATAAGCACTCCTTGGCGGTGGAATTGGGCGGTGACAACCTGCGTATTGCCGGTGACCTGTCGTACCGGAATGTGGCGGGTGTTATGAAAGGTTCGTCCCGGGAAAATATTTCGGGCAGCATGAGCACTTCCTACCGCCTGAGAAATTTTTTGTTCCGAAACATAACTACAGCGACAAGCAACAAAAGCAACGAGTCGCCCTATGGTCTTTTCAGCGAGTATGTACAGATGAACCCCTACTGGAGAGCGGAGAATGAAGACGGCACCATCCCATACTATTCCGAGCTGGGCCCCAATGGTACCCGTTACACCAACCCTTTGTATAATGCTTCACTCAATTCAAAAAATACGACCTCTTATTTCAATTTGGTGAATAACTTTTACCTGGAGTGGACCATAAAGCCCGGGTTGAAGGCGGTTACCCGGGTTGGTATTGATGTCAATCAGAGCGGTGCCGATGAGTTTTATCCTTCTTCCCATACCAAGTTTGAGAACTACGTGTCGGAAGCAGATAAAAACCGCCGCGGGTCCTACCAGGTAAATAATGGCAGCCGTACCTATCTGTCGGGTGATTTCAACCTGAATTACAGCAGGGAAATAAACCGCCATTCCTTTTTTGGTAACGCAGGCTTCAATATCAGTGAAAAGAAATACACGGAGGTCATTCACCGGGTAGAAGGGTTTGCCAGCGACCGCATGACCAACATTACGTTTGGCCGTGATTATGTGCTGGGTTCAAGGCCATCCGGAGTGGAGGGGCTTACAAGAGATATTGGTTTTCTGGGAGCGGCATCCTATACCTGGGACGGACGTTTCTTGTCGGACCTGACCCTTCGAACAAATGCTTCTTCGCAGTTTGGGGACAACAAACGCTGGGCAACGTTTTGGAGCCTGGGTATTGGCTGGAACCTGCACAATGAAAACTTCCTGAAGTATAGTTCCTTGGTAAGCCAATTTAAGCTGAGAGGTTCGCTGGGGTCTACCGGCAACCAGAACTTTAACAGCAACAGTTCCATTGCAACCTATCAATATTACCTGGAATCACTTTACCAGGGCTATCCGGGTTCTTATCTGACCAATATGGCGAACCCCGATCTGCAGTGGGAATCCAAGTTTGACTACAATGCAGGCTTCGATGCAAAAATCAAAGGCCTGACGCTGCGCCTGGATTATTATGAAAGCTATACCCAAAATCTGGTTATTGATCTTACGCTGCCGGAGTCTGCTGGCTTTACGGTGGTGCGGGACAACCTGGGACGGGTTAAAAATACCGGCATTGAGGCGTATGCATCTTATATGGTTTGGTCGAAAGGAAAAAACTTTATCAATCTGAACGCCAGTGTTGAAACCAACAAGAATAGAATCATTGAGCTTTCCAACTCCATGAAGGCTTATAATGAGCGCATGGATAAGCTGGCGGCAGATCAGTCTAATAATAAAGTAGTCAATAAATATGTGGACGGCATGTCCATGAACGCCATATGGGCCGTGCCTTCTTTAGGAATTGATCCGGCCACGGGCAACGAGATCTACCTGGATCGCAATGGAAACACCACCTATAACTGGACTGCCAGCGATATGGTGGTTGCGGGCAACTCACTTCCAAAGTTGCAGGGCATCTTTGGCTTCAACGGCGAGTATAAAAACTTTGGCCTGAGTGTTACGGGGCGGTATCTCGCAGGTGGGCAAATGTATAATCAAACCCTGGTGGACCGGGTTGAGAACATTGATATGAACTACAATGTGGATAGAAGGGTGTTAGCCGGCCGTTGGCTGCAGCCTGGTCAGCAAGCTTTATTCAAGCGGCTAGGCCAGTACAGCAAGCCGGTAGATGGCTCTAATGCAACAACCTCGGTTGACGAAAAGACCCGTGCTACCTCCCGCTTTGTGCAGGATCGCAATGAAGTGGCCATTGGGGCATTACAGGTTTACTATGATTTCACCGACTTGGTTAAGGGCAGTCGCTTTCAAAGGTTGCGGGCAGCGTTCAATATGAACGAAGTGGGAACGTTCTCTACCATCCGCATTGAAAGAGGCCTTCAATATCCCTTTGCCCGGACCTTGTCTTTCTCACTTTCTGCAACCTTTTAAATTTAAAACATGAAACTACTTTATAAATCCATATTATTCGGCTCGTTCATAGCCGTATTTCCATCCTGCAAAAAAGGTTGGCTCGACGCTACGGCCAGCAACCAGATTGAGGCAAGGGATCAATTCAAACAGGCTGCGGGTTATAAAGACGCTTTGATGGGCGTTTATATCGGCATGACCAACCCGTCGCTGTATGCCAGGGATATGACCTGGAACCTGGTAGACCTGCTTTCGCGCCAGCATGAAACGCTTACCGGCCTTGCGCTGTATGCCGATGTGCAACAGTTTAAATACAAATCCGTAAGGGCTGTTGATAAGGTGGACGCCATGTGGAGGCAACAGTATAACACCATCGCCAACATCAACAGAATTCTGGAAGAGTTGGACAAGAACGATAAGGTGCTCGGCAAGATCGACCATTCCATTATTAAAGGAGAGCTACTGGGTTTAAGAGCTTTTTTGCATTTTGATCTGCTGCGTTTATATGGCGATTTTAATTACGCAAACCGGCCCGAACTGGCCAACAAGCTTGCCATTCCCTATGTGACCACTTTATCAAAAGAAATAACACCACAGCGCTCATACAAGGAAACTTTTGCGCTTATGCATAAAGACCTCAGCGATGCTTTGACTTTGCTAAAAGAAGACCCGGTTTATAAAGATCCTCAGCGGCCGTCTGATTATTTTATCGAGGTAAATCGCAATGGTTTTTATAATGCGCGGGAGCAGCGATTCAACTATTACGCTGCCAAAGCATTGCAGGCCCGCATTTTTATGTGGGAAGGCGGCAGTGAAAATGTAGCAAAAGCAGCACTGGCTGCCGAGGATGTGATTGCCAATGCGCCAGCGAAGCTGATAACTGCTTCTGCCATCAGCGGAGACCGCATCTTGTCGAAAGAGCAATTATTTAGCCTGAACGTAACGGGCTTTGCCAACATTACCGGCCAGTTTTTTAATGCGGAAAGCGCCACCAACTACGATGCCCTAGTAATCCCGCGTTCCACTGCAGAAACACTCTTTGAAACCAGCATACCGGAAATCGGAGCTGCTGATATACGCTTTAATACGCTCCTGGCATCGCAAAGCCGCGGCATGGTTTCGGTAAAACTGCTGCAGGAGCAGAACAACGCATTCCGCAACATCATGCCCCTGGTGAAGCTGCCGGAGATGTACTATATCGCCGCAGAAAGCTACCTGAATACAGATCTGAACAAGTCCATCCGTTATTTGAATATGGTACGGTCAAGCAGGGGCATTTTACGCGACATTCCCGCTTCTTCCGATATCGAGAAAGTAAAAGAGGAGCTGTTTAAGGAACATCGTAAAGAATTTATCAGCGAGGGGCAGTTGTTTTTCTTCTATAAGAGAACCGGTGTCAAACAAATCCCCGGCTTATCCAATCAAATAATTGCCAATGACCAGATTTACCGCCTCCCTTATCCGGATAACGAAATCGAGTTTGGCAACAGAGTTCAGTAATCATGAAACCAAAGCTTAATATAATTAAAATGGGAAAAAATCAAATTCTTTATCTAAGCTTGATGGTACTGACCATCATGACGATCAGTTGTAAAAAGCAGGACCTGCAAGCTTTCAAATCGGCTCCGGCTGTGAATTTTGTAAAGGTCGATAACCAGCACGCCATTACCTATTCATTCATGGTAAATCCATCCAATGAATACATTCAGGAGATCCCTGTCCACATCATCGGCGATACGGCTAGCGTGGACCGGACTTTTCGTGTAACGGTCGTCAATGATTCCAATACGACCGCCAAACCCGATCAGTACAAGATCCTTGGAGGGGTGGTGAAAGCCGGTGAATTCACCGGGAAGCTATCCATTCAGCTGTTGAAATCTGCGGCCTTGGATACGGCCTCTATCTCCGTGAAGGTAAAACTGGCAGATTCTGAAGACCTCAAGGCCGGAAATATCGAATCTTCCGAATTTATCATTCACTGGACCAATAAGGTAGTCATTCCTGCCTGGACCTTTTACCGGGTTTTCTTTACCTCGGTTCCAAGCTCGGCAGCCTACCGGCTCATTGTACAAACCACCGGGCTGACCACGCTTACTGCGCAGCAATATACCCAGCAAATTGGTGTGGCTGGTGTTCAAGCGCTTGCCACCGTTTTTGGCGATTACGTAAAGCAGTGGAACAAAGATCATCCCAACGATAAGTTGAAACATGATGATGGTGACCAGGCCGGCCAGGAAATCGTGCCTCTATATTATACACGTTCAAAATTCGACTAAATGAAAAGAATAGCTATATATACATTCCTCATTAGTGTAGGAGTCTTGTTTTTCTACTCCTGTAGAAAGGATCTGAGTACACAGGATACGATTAAGATCAATGGCGTCACTTTTGACACAACCGGTCAGGGTAGCTTAAGCGTGTTTCAATTTGATACACTGGCGCTAAAGCCAAACCTCGGTCTGAAAGGTGTAGATCCCGCGAATTTAAAATATGAGTGGAAGATCAACCTAAACCCCAGGCAGATTGACTACCAGGTGATTGGTACCGAGCGTGATCTTAAATTCGAAGTGGGGATGAAGCCTACCAAGTCAAATGAGTTTCACCAGGTACTGTACACAGTAACGGATCAAACCAATGGCCTGCAATATGTAATGGCCTGGCCGCTGACCATCCGCAACAGCATTGGGGAAGGACTGGTGATTGCAGAGACGGCAGATGGCGTTACTACCGACCTCAGTCATATCATGTCGCCGCTGGTTACGGAAGGTTATAATTCGGAAAGTGTGAAACATAATGTGTTTTCCTCCATCAACGGCACCACTCTTCCCGGTGTTTTAAAGCAACTGCGTTTTACGACGCTGAAAGGCACAGGTGAAATCATGCTGGGTATTTCTGACGACAACATTGTAACGGTCAAGACCCTGGATTATACCCCTTCTGCCAGGAACGAAGACCTGTTTTTTGTGCCGGTTGCCGGCAGGAAAAACCAAATGATTGCAAACCTGCCGCAAAGCGATATCTATATCGGTAATGGAAAGTTAACGGCTTCCTGGCTGGCAACCTCGACTAAGTACGGGCTTCCTTTCGACAGCAAGTTTACGGTACCGGACCATGTAGCCGTGAATGGAAGAGGCGATTATCCTCTGGTTCTTATCAGTTTTTACGATGAGGTAGAGCAAAGCTTTGTTTACCAGGCATCTGTTTCCTATGGTGATACGAAAATGTACAAGATGCCCGATAACAACCAGGCCGTTTTCAATGCGGGCCACCTTCCCGGCAAGGTTAACATTGCCGCCGGCATATCGCAAACCGGTGAGTTCCAGCACGTGTTAAAAGATAAGAACACCGGTGCGTACGGCCTGTATATTATTGAAGGCGGAATGTATGATGCCAATTGGAACGTCTTGCCACCGGCTCCCAAAACCTACGTGGATCTGTCGGGTGCACCTGATATAGCCAATGCCAGGCATTTTGTGCTGCTGGATGACCAGAAGGTAATGTATTATGCCACGGACACAAAAATCTATGCGGTGATTTACGGATCATCTACGCCCAGCTTCCAGGAGCGCTATACGACCACTGGTGGTGAAAAGATCACAACACTGCAGGTGTACCGCCAGGCCGATTATCCAAAACGTTTTGATGGCTGGGATCCGCCGTATATAGCAACAAACAACAAACAGCTGATCATGTCCACCTACAATGGTACGGAAGGTAAGGTGCATCTGCTGCCGATGATCAATATTGGCCTCGGAAACATCGATGCGGCAAACATTAAAACATATGGTGGTTTTAAACGAATTACCGCCATTGGTACACAACTATAAATAGCGTAATCAATAAATGGAAATTCGTTTCCTGAACCTGATCTTATGAAGAAAGTACTGAAGATTGCAAGGGTAGAGTTAAGTATCTTGTTTTATTCGCCTATTGCCTGGCTTATTTTAATCATCTTTTTTATTCAATGCGGCTTAACCTATGCCGAGATCATTGCCAAGTATGAAGCCAGCCAGCAGTTGGGCCAGGCCGTAAAATCGATAACGACTCTAACCTTCGGGGGGCGGGACGGTGTGTTTTCTGCCGTGCAGGGTAAGTTATTCCTTTATATTCCTTTGTTAACCATGGGTTTGATGAGCCGCGAAATCAGCAGCGGCTCCATCAAACTGTTGCTGTCCTCTCCTTTAACGATCACCGAGATCATTATGGGAAAGTTCGTAGCCATGATGGCCTATGGCTTCCTGTTGATTTCCGTGCTCTTGATCGTGATCCTGACGGCCGGCATTTCCATTGAATTTTTGGATGTTACCTTCCTGCTCGGTGGACTTCTGGGGCTGTATTTGCTGATCTGTGCCTTTTCGGCCATTGGTTTATTCCTGTCCAGCCTGACCTCTTACCAGGTGGTCGCGGCCTTAAGTACACTGGCCCTGCTGGCCGGTTTGAAGTTCATTGGCGAAGTGGGCAGAAGCGTCGAGTTTGTCCGCGACATCACGTACTGGATCTCTATTGAAGGCCGGGTGAATAATTTTATTAACGGGCTTATCAGCAGTAACGATGTTATTTATTTCCTGTTGGTAATCTTGTTGTTCCTCATGCTGACGGTCATGAAGCTGAATGCAGGAAGGGTGATCCGGTCGGCCGTCTCCAATGCGTTGCGCTATAGCTTATTGGTGGTTACGGTGCTTTTGATCGGCTATGTGAGTTCGTTGCCTTCCCTGACCGCCTACTACGATACGACAAGGTTCAAGACCAACACCCTGACCGAGGAAAGCCAGCAGATTGTGAGCCAGCTGAAAAAGCCCATTACCATCACCAGCTATGTGAACATCATCAACTCCAATGCCCATCTGGGATCGCCCAAGTTCAGGAACTTTGAAAAAAAGCAGTTTGAGAAATACGTTCGCTACCTGCCTGCTACCAAGTTCAACTATGTTTCTTATTACGATTCTACAGAATTTAATAACGATAAAACCAAGACCCTGGAAGAACGTGCCCGGCGTTCGGCCACTGCTTACGGATTTGATTTTGAAAAGGTCTTATCCAACACGGAAATAAAAAAGGTCATCGATCTGGAGCCGGAGAAAAACCGGTTTGTACGCATGGTGGAGTACGACGGGAAGGTTACACCATTGCGCATGTTCTATGATATGTTTGTGTATCCCCACGAACCAGAAATTACAGCGGCTTTGAAACGATTATTAACGGCGCCCAAGGTGATGGGTATTGTTCAGGGAAATGAGGAGCGCAGTCCGCAGAAAAAGGGCGATAATGCGTACCAGAACATTCTGACCGAAATCGGCTCCCGAAGTGCATTGGTCAATAACGGATTTGAAATAATAAACGTGGAGGCAAACAGCACAGAAGCCATCCCCGAAACCTTGGCGGCCCTGATCATTGCCGATCCCAAAGGCAGCTATAGCCAGGGCTTCATCGAAAGGCTGGAGCAATATCTGTCAAAGGGAGGCAACCTGTTGATTGCCGGCGAACCAGGCAAGCAGTCTATTATGAACCCAATCACTGAAAAGCTGGGAGTTTCCTTTACGCAGGGGATGTTGCTTCAGGAAACCAAAAACTATTCTCTTGACTTGATTCAGGCTTCCTTTACAAGAGCTTCCAACCCCATTTTTTCTTTTCCTCAAAAAGAAATTGTCACTATGTCCGGTGCCGTTGGGTTGGACTACGATTCTTCCTCGGGATACCGGGTAATGCCGGTGCTTTTCACGGACAAACAGTCCGTTTGGAACAAAGAAGGGAAGTTTAACCTGGAGACGGATAAAATTTCTTTTAATCCTGTGTCGGATGTCAGGAATGAAAAGCCCGTTGCCCTGGCGCTTACCCGAAATGTAGAGGGTAAGGAACAAAGGATTATGATTGTGGGCGATGCCGACTTTATGAGCAATGGGGAGCTGGGCCGGCAGAATTTGCGGAACAAAAATGCCGAGTTTACCCTGAAAATGTTCAAGTGGCTCAGTGACGGTGAATATCCCATTGATGCGACCCGCCCCGAGCCCATTGATAATAAAATCAAAGTATCAAAACAAGGTATTGGCTGGATAAAAATGGCCCTGGTCGGACTATTCCCTGCCTGTTTGGGCGTAGCCGGTGGTTTTATCATGATCAGAAGAAGACGGAAGTAGAAAATAGCTCAAACCAGCTTTCAGTGCCCTTTAAAATAATATTTAAGTACATGAAACAAAGTATTGCAAAAATTCAGAATCTTTCTCATCGCTATACCAAAGACTGGGCTATCCGGAACATCAATTTTGAGATAGCCGATAAAGGCATTTTGGGATTATTGGGTTCTAATGGTGCCGGCAAGTCCACCACCATGAATATTTTATGCGGTGTCATCAACCAAACGGAAGGCGAAGTATTCATTGATGGGATCAACGTACGCGAAAACCCGGTGGAAGCCAAAAAACTGATTGGTTTTTTACCACAGAAAGCTCCCTTACACCTGGAGTTGACGGTTGACGAATATTTAACCCATTGCGCCCATATGCGCCTGGTACCCAAAACCAGGATCAGGGAAGCCGTGAGTTTTGTAAAGGAAAAATGTGGTATTACCCATTTCAGTAAAAGGGTGTTAAGCAATCTTTCAGGCGGGTACCAGCAAAGGGTGGGAATTGCCCAGTCGATCATTCATAATCCAAAACTGGTGGTACTCGATGAGCCTACCAACGGACTGGATCCCAACCAAATCCTGGCCGTTCGGCAATTGATCCGGGAGATAGCCGAAGAACGTTCGGTGATCCTTTCCACGCATATCCTGTCTGAAGTGCAGGCCACTTGCGACAATATCATCATGATCGAACATGGCAATATTGTATTTGCCGATACCCTCTATGCTTTCAATAACTATATAGAGCCCAACTCGCTGATCGTGGCATTGGACGGCGTTGCGGATGTAGAGGCCCTTCAAACGATCAAGGGGGTAGAAAAAGTAGAAGTACTGCATGATAAGAACGTGCGGGTCCATTTCAATTCCGGTCCCGGAATCACCAAAGACATCATCGCATTTTGCGTGGAAAGAAGCTGGCCTTTAAATGAAATCTACCTGGAGAAAAGTTCTCTGGACGGCATTTTCGCACAGCTCTCTAAAAAGAATTAAAAAAAAGCAGATGAAGAAGACTTTCAGGATAGCCAGGCTAGAACTGAGCTTATTGTTTTATTCTCCCATAGCCTGGTTGCTGGTTATTGTGTTTACTGTCCAGGCGGGTTTAAACTTTACGGATTTACTTTACAATCAGGAAACCTCGCAGCAGCTCGAAAGGCCGCTGCAGGTACTCAGCAAAGTGCTTTTTGCCGGAGATAATGGCTTGTTTAAGGCCGTACAGGATACGTTGTATCTCTATATTCCGCTGCTGACCATGGGCTTGATGAGCCGGGAAACCAGCAGTGGTTCGATCAAGCTGTTGTTTTCCTCCCCTGTGAAAATCAGTGAAATTGTGTTGGGAAAGTTTTTTGCCATTGTTGCCTATAACTTCCTGCTGATCCTGGTGTTGACCCTGTATGTTGTAGCTGCTTATACTTCTATAGAAGCGCTGGATGTTCCCTTTGTTCTGGGCGGTTTGTTGGGGTTGTTTTTGCTGGGGTGTGCCTATGCAGCCATTGGGCTTTTCATGTCCAGTCTCACCAACTACCAGGTGGTGGCCGCCATCAGTACGCTGGCCGTTTTGGCCGGTTTGAACTTCGTTGGAAAAATAGGGCAGGATTATGATCTGATCAGGGATCTTGCCTATTGGTTGTCCATTTCAGGCAGAGCGGATACTATGGTAAATGGCCTCATCACTTCCAGGGATTTTCTCTATTTTATTTTGGTGATCAGTCTGTTTTTGATCTTGTCAGTCATGCGGCTGAAGCACGGCCGCCAGACCTATTCACTGGCTCGCCGGGCCCTCCGTTACAGTTTGCTGGTTGCACTGGTACTCACGATTGGCTATATCAGTTCTTTGCCTGCACTAACCGGGCATTATGATACGACCCGTTTTAAGGACCGTACGATTACCCCGTTCAGCCAACAGCTACTGGGTCAGATCAAAACACCGCTTACCATAACCTCTTATGTCAACGTGGCGCATTATACAGCTCCTTATGGCGCTCCCAAAAACAGGATCGCCGATATGGAACAGTTTGAGCGTTACCGGCGGTTTTTACCCAGTATGAAGATGCCGTATGTGATGTATTATGACACCACGATGTATAACTATGATACAACACTGACCCTGGTGGAAAAAACCAAAAAAGCTGCCGAAGCACACGGCTTTAATTTTAATAAATTACTGAAACCCGAACAGATCAGGCAGCAGATCACCCTGGCGCCGGAAGAAAACCGCTTTGTTCGCATTGTGGAGCTGAATGGCAAAAAAACCGCACTGCGGATGTTCGACGACATGATGGCTTATCCCAAGGAGGCGGAGATCAGTGCGGCCCTCAGCAGGTTGTTAAACGGGCCGGCCGTGGCCGGGTTTTTAACGGGTAATGACGAACGCAATACCAATAAAATCGGGGACAAGGATTATAAAGGCATCACCAAAAGCCTGGGCTCCAGGGGCGCCCTGATCAACCAGGGCTTTGATGTAGTGGATCTTTCTTTGGACAGCCTGGACCAAATACCGGCAAATCTTGCCGTATTGATTGTAGCAGACCCCAAGGGGCAATATCAGCAGGCCCAGGTTCGAAAGATTGAACAATACATCGAGCAGGGCGGAAATATTGTTTTTGCCGGAGAACCGGGACGGCAGTCCTTGTTAAATCCATTGATACAAAAGCTGGGCGTTTCCTTTATACCGGGCACCTTGCTGCAGGAAAGTGAGGATTTTGAGCTCGACCTGATCCAGGCCCGCTTTACGGCTGCGGCTGCTGCCAATGGATTTAAATTTTACGATAAGGCCATTGTGACCTTTCCCGGCTCTATGGGTTTGATGTATAAAGACTCCGGTGTATTTAACGTGATACCCTTACTGGTTACCGATAAAGACGTGAGCTGGAACAAGCTGGGCGACTTTGACCTGAAGCTGCAAAAAGTAGCTTTTGACCCGGCTACAGAAACCAAACAGTCGGTTCCGGTTGCCCTGGCCCTTTCCCGTCATCATGCAGGCAGGGAACAGAAAATAATGGTATTCGGCGATGCAGATTTTATGAGCAATGCAGAACTGGGCCGGTACTCACCCTACACGGTTAACGGGCACTTTGCCATGCGCATGTTTAAATGGTTCAGCAACGGAACCTATCCCGTGGATGTCAGCCGTCCCGAATCGATTGATACCAAGATTTTGGTCACCCGCAAGCAAATCAACGGGCAGAAGTGGTTCTTTCTGGGCATATTGCCCTTCGCCATCGGCTTGTTTGGAAGTGTTACGTTAATCCGCAGAAAAAGAAACTGATCCTGTTGAAATGAAAATGAAATTAAAAAATCTACCATTTGGCGGCGCCTTATTGTTAGCGCTGATATTTGAATACTCCAGCATCAAGGCGCAAATAGCGGCAGCCCCTACAAATAACGGGTTGGTCAGTGCGCAAGTACTCCCGGCCGATCCTCAGTTGCGTACCGGCGTGTTGCCCAATGGCTTTACCTATTATATCCGGCGGAATGCAGAGCCGGAAAAAAGAGCTACTTTTTATTTGCCCATGAAGGTTGGTTCCATCCTGGAAAACAGCAATGAATTGGGATTGGCTCATTTCCTGGAACATATGGCCTTCAACGGCACCAAAAACTTCCCCAAAAACGAACTGATTCACTACCTGCAATCCAATGGTGTGCGTTTTGGGGCCGATATCAATGCTTATACCAGCTTCGACGAAACGGTTTACCAATTGCCGCTTCCCACCGATGATCCGGCCATTATCAAAAACGGGTTACAGATCCTTCGGGACTGGGCCCAGGATATTACGCTGGAAACCGAAGAAATCGAAAAGGAGAGAGGGGTTATTATCGAGGAAAAAAGAACCGGTAAGGGTGCCGGCGAACGCATGCAGAAGCAATACCTGCCCATGCTGTTCAACCAGTCACGCTATGCCGATCGTTTGCCGATCGGCACCGAGGAGGTGTTGCTGCATTTTAAACCGGCCACCATCCGTGAGTTTTATAAAAAATGGTACAGGCCCGACCTGCAGGCCATTATCATTGTGGGCGATATAGATGTAGATGAGATGGAAAAGCTGGTCAGGGAAAAATTTTCCGACCTGAAAGCGCCGGCAAATCCACCGAAAAGAGAGCAATATAAAGTCCCCCTAAGCGGTGCCAACCAGTTTATGGCCGTTACCGACCCGGAATACACCACAACTGTCTTGCAGGTGCTTATAAAGCACCCTGCTGCCGAATTAAAAACCACCGCGGATCTCAGGAATGCTATGATCAAGACGCTGTTCAATAACCTGATGGCTACACGCATCGGCGAACTGAGCAAGCAGGAGCATCCGCCGTTTCTGCAGGGTAGCAGCAGTATTGGCAACTTTATGGCCAATATGGATGCCATTTCTATTGTTGCGGCGGTAAAGCCGGGACAGTTGGAAAAGGGCTTCAAAGCTGTTGTTACCGAAACGGAAAGAGTAAAGCAATTTGGCTTTACGCAAACAGAGCTGGATCGCATGAAGCAATCCCTCCACATTTACTATGAGTCCCGGTTTAAGGAAAAAGATAAAACGCATTCCAATATTTATGTGGACAAATACCTCAAGTTATTTTTGAAGGGCGATGCGGCTCCCGGACCGGATTATGAGTACCAGTTTTATACCAACCACCTGCCGGGAATTACTTTGGATGAAGTGAATGCCCTGGCGGCCCAATATTACGTTCCTGTGAACCGGGATATCCTGATTCTGGCACCCCAGAATCAAAAGGACAGTCTGCCATCAGAAAAAGAGGTGGTCCAATGGTTCCAAGATGTGGCACAAACGAAACTGGTTGCTTACAGCGATACGCTTTCAGGCAAATCGTTGATGAACCAGCTCCCCCGGCCGGGCAAGATTGTTGGTGAAAAGGAAATAAAATCCCTGGGCCTTAAAGAGCTTACCTTCAGCAACGGCTTAAAAGTGGTTTTGAAGCCCACAAGCTTTAAGAATGATGAAATCCGTTTCAGTTCCTTCAGTCCGGGAGGCAGTTCCCTGTACAGCGACCAGGATTTTCAATCGGCGGTTAACGCATCTGGCATTGTAGCCAGCAGCGGCGTGGCCGGTTTTAGCGCTATTGAGCTTCCAAAGCTGCTGGCCGGCAAAATTGTCAGTATATCCCCCTACATCTCTGAACGTTTTGAAGGCATCAATGGTTCTGCTGCCCCGGCCGATCTGGAAACTGCTTTGCAACTGGTGCACTTGTTTTTTACCCAGCCCCGAATAGACAGTGGCATTTTTAAAGGACTTGTTTCCAATTTCAAAAGCAGCCTGGCCAACCGGGCAAACGACCCAAATAGTGTCTTCAGCGATACCGCCAGTGCGGTGTTGAGTGGCTATCATGTGCGCCGCACCGGTCCAACGCTTGAAAAAGCCGATGCCATATCCATGACCCGTGCCCTTGAAATTTACAAGGACAGGTTTGCCGATGCTTCAGACTTTACCTTTCTGCTCGTGGGCAATATTGATGAAGCCTCTATGCGTCCCCTTCTGGAAACCTATCTGGGGTCGCTGCCTTCTATAAAAAGAAAAGAACAAGGACGAGACTTGGGCATCCGGGTGCCCGCCGGGCAGATAAAGAAAACCGTGTATAAAGGGACGGAAAAAAAGGCAATCGTTCAACTGGTCTTCAGTGGCGATTACGCCTTCAGCCTGAAAGAAAATGTGCGGATGAATGGGCTTGAAGAAGTACTGAAAATAAGACTGACCGAGCGCTTACGCGAAGCGGAAGGCGGCGTTTATTCACCTGCGGCCGCTGTTGGGTACAGCCGGTTGCCTGTGCCGAGGTATGAGGTAAGCATTTCATTTGCTTGTGCGCCGGAAAATGTAGAGAAATTGATTGCGGCCACTCTGGATGAAATCAACAAGCTGCGAAACCAGGGAGCAGACGAAAAAGACGTGAAAAAATTTATTTCGGAAGAACAGCGGTCCCGGCAAACAAGGTTGAGAACAAATCATTTTTGGGTGTCTTATTTAGCCGGCCAGTATCAAAACAAGGCGGCTTTAAATGAGGTGGCCGTGTACGATCAGTATTTAAGAAAAGTGACCTCTAGGGATATCAAGAAGGTGGCCCAAAAGTATTTATCGACTAAAAATTTTATCCAGCTTATCCTGCTGCCGGAGCATCTGGAAAGCAAGTAACATGTAATCATTCTTTGGTTCCTGATTGCAATGTAAAAGTCAAGTCTTCTCGTGTGTTTATTCAATAGAAAAGGGAGAGCGAAAGCTCCCCTTTTTTTGTATTGGGGATTACTAAAAACTAAAACCGTACCCTTCTCAAACTGCTCGCCGGTATTTAAAGCTAAAATGGGTATAAGTGTATCAAATTATGGTGCGTTAATTACCGAAGGCGGAAGGAGGAAGAGGAGTTGCAAGCTCTACTTGAGTGAGCCCAAAGGCTTTGGTGTGCCGGGAGCTTCGCATTTTTGACTTGGATTTGTAAAGCCAAGCAGAAACTTTATTTGCTTCATTCTTTTACGATTTGGTTGTTTCCCTGCTTTTAAAAGGGCAGAAATGCAGTGAATGTTCATTCATTGAGGTTCGCTTAGTGTTTCTAAAAAGGAAGCGTAAAAGCTTGCTACAACCTTTTATTTTGGCTTTACAGATTGTAATGGACTATTACACGTGCAAAGTGAAATAGGCCTAGCGGCGACTCAAAGAAATCATCAGCTTTTTTTGAATTTTTTAAATGAGTAAGTGGTTACCAGAATGTTTGTAGGGCTTGTGGTTTTATGGAGGGGCAGGAAAGAAAAAGCCTCCAAACTTATTTGTTTAGAGGCTTTTGTTTCTTTCTCATTTCTGAGGGGTGAACCCGCTGGGACTCGAACCCAGGGCCCATACATTAAAAGTGTATTGCTCTACCAACTGAGCTACGAGTTCATTGCTTAATTGGGAGTGCAAAAATAGGGGGAGCAGATATTCTATCCAAAAAAAATCTCCTTTTCTTGACAAGAAATTTTAAATTTTTTTGAAACAACTGAAATAAATCTTCTCTCATTTTCATTTGCAACTCTTCTTGTTTGAGCTCACCGCAATATTTATCCATCGCCAGTTCTATTTTCATAGCAAACACTTAAAATTAATCATCTAAAGTTTTGTTGCTTTCTGTATCGTTACGTTCGTTTTGTAGAGAAATCATAAACGCGAGGTATTGTTGTCGGGCAAGGTCATCAATATCATTTCGATGTTTGGGTGTACAACCAGGGTCTTTGTAGTACCTGCCATTTTTAAAGCTTGTTCGAATAAACAGATTGTTTGTGTTCTCATGCTTGCTGAAGCTCTATTTGGTAAAACAGGGCAAATTTTAGTTCTTTCTGCTGCCCGGCATTGGCTGCACGAGTTTTTTCGTGGCTTCAGTAGCATCATCTTAGGTAGACATGTTGTTCAGAGCAAGAATATTTTTTCTCAAGTAAAGAAGACGAGCAACATTGGTTTTTGCTCAATACTGATCCAACGACCGCCGTATTGTTTCAGTGTCTACAGGTGACTTTATTCTGTATGTTCTTTATCACGAAGCAAGCAAAGGACCAGAAAATACGAGTGTATAAGAGTTGCTGTGGTGAAACTAGGAGGCATGCGCTGTCGAGTGTCCGGAACAGCTCCCTACTATTAGTCTATACAGAAGGTGCGCTGACAATCAACTCAACAAAATAAAAAGCCGGTGCAATAATCAATGATGGAAACTGAAAGGAGCATCAGCCAATCAGTTCGAGTTGCAGCTTTTGCATCACATCTTTCTCGATCATTTTTTGGGCCAGTGTAATCATGTTTTTAAAGGCCTTTCCTTTGCTAATGCCGTGACCAATGATCACGGGCTTGGAGATGCCCAAAACCGGTGTGCCGCCATAGTTTTCAAAATTAAAGCGTTCGAAATATTCGCTTTTAACCCTTTGGCGGTCTGTTATTTCAAACAGGCTTTCAGCCAGTTTTAAGA
>JAEVYV010000093.1 GCA_023392575.1 Bacteroidota bacterium
GGTGGCCTGTCCCTACGGGTTGGTTTTTTTGAACAGCAGCACATAGCCGCAAAGTCCTTTTTTCTTCTTTTTATTTATTTGAAGGGAGTTGAACATGTATACAAGCGTAGCCTCGGGTACATGCGAAAAGGCGATGATGTTGCCCTCGCTTCCTGCCTTTTTTTGGTAAAGGATCATGTGTTCATCGGCATCGTACATGCGAACTTCCAGGAGTTTGGAGCCGACATCGCCGATAAAAACAAAATGATAGAGGCCGCCTTGCTGCAAAGGAACAATGGTGGGGGTTTCGTAGTCGCTTTCCATGGTGATAGAGGCTTCCCGCAGCAGGGAGAAGCCGTCTTTGGCCACCAGGTGTTTGATGCTGTCGGCCTGGCTTTGAATGGAAGGATTGTGGCAGGGCTGCAGGCGAATCAGTTCCTGGGAGAAAGAAACCGCGCCAATCAGCAGGCACAAAACGAAAAAGCTGGTTTTTTTCATGGGTTTAATGGATATGGAACTATAAAAGTAGCGGAACTTTTTGTGCGGCAAAAGCCACAAATCCTTAGATTTTCTTAATAAATCCCAAATTCCCTTTCCGCCTTCCTCAGTGTTTGTGGAAATAGAGCGAATTGGCCTGCTGCGTACAGGTAACCACCAGGTCGTTAATGCACACATGGGGGGGAAGCGAAGCCGCATAAAAAATGATCTGGGCCACATCTTCGGCCGACAAGGGCTGAAAACCCTCATACACTTTTTTTGCGGTTTCTTCATTTCCTTTAAAACGAACAAGGGAAAACTCCGTTTCTGCGGCGCCCGGGTGAATGGCCGTCACCTTGATGCGGTGCTGCAAAAGATCAATCCGCATAGCCTTGCTAATGGCATCCACGGCCGATTTGGTGGCGCAGTACACATTGCCGCCTTCATACGCTTCCTTGGCTGCCGTAGAGCCCACATTGATGATGTGTCCCTGTTTTCTTTCCGTCATCAGGGGCACAACGGCTTTGGATACATAGAGCAAGCCTTTCACATTGGTGTCCATCATCGTTTCCCAGTCTTCCAGGCTGGCCTTGTCAAAAAGATCGCGGCCCAGGGCCAGGCCGGCGTTGTTTATTAACACGTCGATGTTCTTCCATTCGGCGGGCAGGTTATGAACGGTGTCAAACACTTTTTTTTGATCTCGTACGTCGAAAGGCGCCGCGTAACAGGCAACCGAATATTTTTCTTCTATTTGGCTTTTCAGCGTTTCCAATCGTTCCGTGCGGCGCCCGTTGATGATGAGGTTGAATCCATTTTGGGCAAAAACATGGGCGCAGGCTTCTCCAAAACCCGACGTGGCCCCGGTGATAAAAACGATTTTGTTCATAGCAGCGAAGATAGGAAGGAGATAAGAGATGGTTGTTGATAGAGGACAGAAGAAGGTTGATAGTTGGTAGATGACGGATGGCAGAAGAAGGCCAAAATTTGATACCTTTTTATACGTATGAGGTGCAAAACCCAGAGGGTGCTATCATCTGCCAACGATCATCTGTCATCTGATTAACGTTACCGTTCCTTTTGCAAAAAACGCCTTGCCGGTATAATCAACTCCTTTCACCAGCCAAACAAAGGTTCCCGTGCCCTGCTCTTTGCCGTTGATCTTTCCATCCCAGCCCTGTTCGTTGGTGGTGGTGTTGAAAACCATTTCGCCCCAGCGGTTAAACACCCGGAAGTATTCGATTTTGGAGATGCCCACTGCAATGGGCCGGAAAATATCGTTTTTCCCGTCTCCGTTGGGGGTAAACGCCGTGGGTACAAAAATTTGGGGGTTGGTTCGGAAAACCTTTACGGTTACAAAAGAAGAATCGGCGCAGCCGTTTTCATCTACCACAACCACCTTGTATTCAATACTGTCGAAACTGCCGTCATAAACGCCTATAGGATTGTGGATGTTGCCGCTGTTCAGCGACGTGGTTGGTATCCACACATAGCCCTCGCCTCCCGATGCGTTTAGCTGCAAGGGTTGCCCCACCACCACCGATGTATCGTGGCCGGCATAGGCGTTTACCTTGGGCAACACCGTTACCAAAACGGTATCCCTGCCGGGTTTGGGGCAGCCAATGTTGTCGAATACGGTCAACACATAGGCGGTGGTGGCCGGCGGTGAGGCTATGGGATTTAAAATATTGGGATTGCTGAGGGTGGCGGTGGGCGACCAGTTAAAGCGGTTTCCGACAATGCTTGCACGCAATTGGGCCGGGGTTTGAAAACAAACCAGGGTATCGGGGCCGGCGTTGGCAGTGGGGTAGGGCACAGTGATCACCCTCACGTCGTCGGTGGCGCTGCAGCCCCCGATTGTGGCCGTAACCTGGTACGAAGTGGTGCCCGAGGGTTTCACCCTTGGGTTGGGAACAGTGGGATTGTCAAAGGCGGCTGCAGGAAACCACTGGTATTGCAGCCCGTCGCCGGTGGCATACAGCTGCACCGAATCGGTCAAACAAATAATGGTGTCCGGCCGGGCGGCCAGCGTAACAAAATCCACCACCCGTACCCGTACGGTATCCTGGTTCAGGCAGCCATTGTCGTCCAGCTGCACCTGGTAGCGGGTGGTCGTGGTGGGGCGAACCACCGGATTGGCGGTGTTGGCGTCCGTTACATTGGCCGAAGGGGTCCAGCTAAAATTTCCGTTGCCGCTGGCATGCAGCTGCAGTGCATCGCCATTGCAAATCAACGTATCCCGAAATGCCAGATCCAGAGGTGGTTTGTCCACTATGGACACGTCTTTAAATACCGTATCGATGCAGCCTTTGCTGCTGGTGACAATGAACCGGACATTTTTAATGCCGGTTTGCGTATAGGTATATACCGGGTTTTGCTGATCGGAAACATCGGTTGGAGTGGATACATCGCCGAAGTCCCACTTCCAGCTATCCACTACACCGTACCGGGTTTTGGTGGTGTCGGTAAATTGTGTGGGTTTGTTGATGCAAATGCCGGTGAAGGTAAAACCGGGAAAAAAGCCGGGATAAACTTTGATTCTGGAAACGGCACTGTCGCTGCACTCCTCGCTTCGGTTGATCACCAGTTTAAAAGTATAGGTACCGGTATCGGCATAGGTATGGGTGGGCGTGGGCTCGGTGGAAGTGGTGCCGTCGCCAAAATCCCAGAAGTAGGTTTTGATCAGGGGGGTGGGAGGCGATTCGTTTTGGAACGTATAAGAAAAGCCATCGCAGGAAATGTATTCGGGGCGCAGGGAGGCATCGGCAATGTTGCAATCGCCAATCTTTATCTGAAGGTCTTTTCGCTGCACCGCTATGGCAACGCCCTGTCTCCATTCGGTTACACAAACCGTAACCACATAAATGCCGGCTGCCGGGGCAACGCCACAAAGCATTCCGGTTCTGGGGTCAATGCTTACCTTGTCCCCCAACGGGCTGGATTCGTTATAGGGAAAAGCGTACGGAACCTGGCCGAACGGCGGGCCCTGGGGCGGAGTGGGGGCCGGGTTGTTGGTGCTGCCGCCGAAAAAAGCAGAGCAGAAGCTGTAGGATAAAGAGTCGCCCAGCAAAGGATTGCTCTTATCCGGGTCAATGGCGCTGAAATCATAACAAAAAGCATTATTGGCACATACTACAACGGTATCGGCTCCCGTAAACCGGGCGCTGTTGTTATACGGCGCGGTGGCCAGGCTGCCGGTCCCCGGAATTTGGGCACTATACGTTGCTCCTACCGAACTGGACCCAACCAGGTTATTGATACCGGCTATGCGGCAACACCTTTGATAGGTGATGGTGTAGCCAGCAGGAATGGCTGCCAGGGGAATGGTGGTAAACTCATAATACCCTACTTCGTAGCAAACCGTTGGCGGGTTTTGGATGCATTGGCTGGGGCTGCCGAGGTTCTGTCTTTCGTACCTCGATTGCTGGATCAGCCCATCCCACACCATGGAAAAATTGCTGTTATTGAAAATGGCAATGGGGGCGGCCGCATCCAGGGGAGCGCCGGTGGAATAGCAGTCCCTGTATAGTTTAAGCGTTACCCGGTATCGGTACATGCCATTGGAGGAATCAATGACGGTATAAAACATTTCGCCGCCGGTAATGTGGTTGCCAAAGGCCAGGGACATAGAGAAGCAGAAGATCAATAAAAGAAAGAGTTTTTTCATTCCGGTTGGGTGATCGTTTCTAAACTGTTGATGTAGTTTTTCAGAATCCGGGTCGCCTCTTCTCTTTCTTCTATCATTCCCATATGGCCAGATTTCTCAAGGATATGAATGTACGACAAATTGGGCAAGTGAGCTTGCGCTAAACCATCCTGCAGAGGTACGGCGTTGTCGTATCTTCCTAAAATAAAAAGCACGGGTAAATGGGTTTGTTGTAAAACAGAGATTCTGTCCGGACGCTGGATCATGGACTCATAATAAGAAACGAGTGCCGCTCCGGAAAAGTTGTGGGCCGCCTCTATTTGTTGTGCCACCAGGGAGGGATTTTTTTCCCGGGTAACAGGGCTGTACAAATTGGGAATGGAGGTTTTTAAAAACTCATAGCTTCCGTGCCGGTTTATGAACTCAAAGCCTTTGCGGCGGGTTTGTTTTTTTTCTTCGCTATCGGCATAGGCCGTGGAATGAAACAGGCCAAAGCTTTTCAGCATTTCGGGGAATTTTTCGGCAAAGGCAAGGGTAACATAACCACCCATGCTATGGCCGATCA
>JAEVYV010000107.1 GCA_023392575.1 Bacteroidota bacterium
GGCCACCCTGCCCAGTCAAATTCAGTTAATGACGGCGGCGGAAGCCTGGTTTTTAAAAGCCGAGGCAGCGCTCCGCGGCTGGGCTGGAGCCGGTGATGCGCAAACCGATTATGAAAATGGCGTGAAGGCTTCGTTTGCCCAATATAATTTGGATGCAACGGCTTACCTGCAAAACGCTACCAGCCAGCCGGCGCCTTATGTTGATCCCGTGAACCCGGCAAACAATGTTCCGGCGGGCAGTCCTTACCTGAGTACCATTACCATTAAATGGGATCCCAGTGCCTCCTTTGATCGCAACCTGGAACGGATCATTACACAAAAATGGCTGGCCATGTATCCGGACGGGCAGGAAGCCTGGAGCGAGTTCCGACGAACAGGATTTCCCAAACTGTTTCCGGTTGTGGTCAATAAAAGCCAGGGCAAAATACCGGCAGGGCAGTTTGTCAAGCGCATCAATTTCCCGGCAAGTGAATATTCTACCAATCCCAAAGGAGTGGCGGGGGCCGTGGCCAAGTTGGGCGGGCCCGATAACGGAGGCACCCGCCTTTGGTGGGATAAGCCCTGATGGATTTTTGGTTTCTCACAGGCATACAAAGGCTGTTCAACTGAACAGCCTCTTTCTATTACCACTGAAATGGACGTATTGATGAAAACCTTCTTTTTATTTTTAAGTTTAACAATAGTCCTGTCGTGCAAGCATCAGCCGGAAAAACTTTTTACGGAGCTGAGCGAAAGTGAAACCGGCATTAATTTCCGCAACCTGCTTAAAGAAGACAATCCTGCCTTCAATATTGCCCTGTATCCTTATTTCTATAATGGCAGCGGCGTGGCCATTGGTGATATTAACAACGATGGCCTGCCGGATATTTGCTTTACCGGCAACATGGTAAAAAACCGTTTGTTCCTGAACAAAGGAAATTTTCATTTTGAAGACATCACGGAGAAATCAGGCATTGCCACCAGGGAAGGCTGGTGCACCGGAGTTACTATGGTAGATATCAACGGTGATGGAAAGCTGGATATCTATATCTGTCGTTCCGGCTTAAAAAATGTGGAGTACCGAAGAAATCTCTTATTTATCAATAACGGAGATCTCACCTTCACGGAGAAGGCTGCAGACTATGGACTGGATGATCCGGGCTATTCCACGCAAGCTTCTTTTTTTGATTATGATAAAGATGGTGACCTGGATATGTTTTTGATCAACCAGTCGGAGCCCCGCTATTCCATGGGAAAGATCGAGTTTGTTCAACTGCGCAATCAGCAGGGAAATCCCGCCCTGGCCAACAAATTATTTAGAAACGATAATGGGCATTTTACCGATGTCACCAAAGAGGCGGGCATCAGTTCCAATGTACTCACTTTTAGTTTGGGCATCAGCACCGCCGATATTAACGGTGATGGGTGGCCGGACATTTACGTAGCCAATGATTTTAAAGAACCCGATTATTTATACATCAATAACCGGGATGGTACATTTACCGACAGCCTGGCATCTAAAATAGACCATACTTCTTTGTATTCGATGGGGGTTGATGTCAATGATTATAACAACGATCTGCTGCCCGACATTGTAGAACTGGACATGCTTCCCGAAGGAAACCATGCGCAAAAAATGCATATGGGGGCCGATAATTTTGACCAGTACAATATGCTTTTCAGAAACGGGATGTTTTACCAGTACATGAAAAACTCGCTTCAACGAAATAATGGCGACGGCACCTTCAGTGAAGTGGGGCAATTGGCAGGCATATCCAACACCGACTGGAGCTGGGCGCCGCTTTTTGCCGATCTGGATAATGACGGGCTGAAAGATCTTTTTGTCACCAATGGATACAAGCGGGATAACACCGACATTCAGTTCATAAAATATTCCTACGATCAATCCTTGCGCATGCAACAGGGCGGCCCTGCCGCAAGTGTGGAAGAATATATTTCTCATATGCCCGGCATCCAGGTGTCGAACTATGCCTTTCAAAACGAAGGCAACCACTTTGTAAATAAAGCCGAAGAGTGGGGGCTGAATAAAATTTCCATCTCCAACGGCGCGGCGTATGCCGATCTGGATAATGACGGGGACTTAGATCTGGTCATCAACCGGATTGATGATTATGCCGGCATTTACCGCAACAACAGTGAAAAACTTTCCACTAATAATTATCTAAGGATACAGTTAAGAGGTAGTGCCAGGAACCCTAGTGGCATCGGAGCCAAAGTCTTTGCATATGCAGGAACCCAAAAATGGATGCAGGAGCAACTGCCGGTGCGGGGGTTTCAATCATCGGTGGATCAGGTGCTTCATTTTGGATTGGGTATCACTTCACAACTGGATTCATTAGCGATTGAGTGGCCCGAAGGAAAACGGCAGGTACTGACAAGAGTAAAAGCCAACCAATTGGTGGAGGTGAAGTTGCAAGAAGCCGGCAGTCCTGTTGTAGATCCTACCTATTCATCATACACAACACCAATGAATGCGCTGCTGGATTTTACCCACATTGAAAATGAGTTTAATGATTTTACCGTGCAGTCCCTGCTGCCGCATTATTATTCCCGCTCCGGTCCTTGTATGGCTAAAGCCGACGTGGATGGTGATGGAAGGGAAGATGTATTTATTGGCGGGGCCAAAGGACAGGCCGCTGCTTTATTTATAAATGATGGGAAAACCTTCAGCAAAAAAATAATTCCTGCCTTTGAAAAAGATGCCGGCTATGAAGATGTGGCTGCCCTTTTTTTTGATGCTGATGGGGATGGCGATAACGATCTGTTCGTGGGCAGTGGGGGCTATGAATTTGCACCCGATGACAGCCTGCTGGTCTCCTGCCTTTACCTCAATGACGGAAAAGGAAATTTTACCAGAAGCCCCAATGCCTTGCCCCATCTGCCGTTAAGCACTTCCTGTGTAAAAGCCGCCGATATTGACGGCGACGGCGATTTGGATTTGTTTGTAGGAGGCAGGGTGGTGCCCGGCCGGTTTCCGCTTTCGCCCGGAAGTTTGATTTTAATAAACGATGGCAAGGGAAAGTTTACCAATGCTACGGCCACCATTTGCCCGTCGTTAGAAAACAGCGGAATGATCACCGATGCGGTTTGGGTGGATCTGAACCACGACAAAAAACCAGATTTAATAACGGTTGGGGAGTGGACGCCTATAAAAGTCTATTTAAACCAAAATGGAAAACTGGAAGATGCTTCCCAGCAATACATAAAGTTTGCATCCAACGGCTGGTGGAATACAATAATTGCCGATGATTTTGATGACGATGGTGATGTGGATTTGGTGATTGGCAACCAGGGACTGAACAACCAGTTTCAGGTTACAGAAAAACAACCCATCGAATTATGTTATAAAGATTTTGACAATAACGGATCCATTGATCCTGTTTTGTGTTACTATATTAATGGCAAATCCTATCCGGCTTATTCACGTGATGATGTGGTAGAACAGTTACCTTACCTGAAAAAGAAATACCTGGAGTACACCAATTACGCCGATGCGGATTTGAACGACATGTTTTCGCCGGCAGAACAACAGGGCATGCAAAAGCTAAGTGCCCAGATAATGGAAACGGTTTATTTGCAAAATGACGGTAAAGCCGGCTTTACCCTAAAGCCTTTACCGGTTGAGGCCCAATATGCACCGGTATATGCCATCCTCTCTGCCGATATCAACAAGGACGGAAACAAGGACCTGGTGTTAGCGGGGAACAACACCTTTACCCGGATTAAATTCAGCCGATATGATGCCAACCATGGTATGCTGTTTTTGGGAAATGGCAAGGGTAGTTTTAGTTATGTGCCGCAATACCAATCGAGGTTTACTATTAGAGGAGATGTGCGGTCTGCAATCAAGCTCAATGACCTTTTATTGTTTGGGCTGAACAATGACAAAGTCAAGGTTTATCGCATGGAATGAAAGAAAGAGAAAAGAAACCAGTTGCCTGTAATCCCGCCTTTTGTATAGTGCAGAAATATGTTGACAGATGGTAGTGTTTAGTTCCTTATGTGAATAGGAGTTTAATAATGCTATTAAAGGAATTCTATCCTCCAGGCGCCTGAAACAAAGTGCTTACTGCCTTCGGTAAATAAAAAGGCAAGTTCTTTATCACCTTTTACTTATTGTTGGTGTTTTCTAAATCCTCTTGTAACTGCCGCATTTTCTTTTATATTGCTCACTGCACCTGTGATAACTTTTTGGGCTTTTCATTGTGTTTTTCTTTGCAAATGAAATGGGGATACCAACAGAAGCATTCCAGCCGGAGACCGTCGAGCCGAGAGTAGTGGTTACTGTCTTGGCGGAGGATTGTGTGGTGAACGTCGTTTCATTGTTTCCGAGCCCCTTAAAATAATTAATGCTCAGAGAAAGGAATCTTTTGCGGTTCCTGGAAAATTCAAAACCAAGTCCTGTTATCAGTTCCGTTTTTGTATTGCCTGCACGGTAGGTATAGCTGGTTTGCGTTCCTGAATTTTTGGTCTCTAAATCTGCTTTATTAGAAGGAACATAGCCAAGACCTGCAGACGGTTGCAGCCGAACCGAC
The DNA here is from genome assembly GCA_023392575.1 of Bacteroidota bacterium. Lineage (GTDB taxonomy): Bacteria > Bacteroidota > Bacteroidia > Chitinophagales > Chitinophagaceae > Flavisolibacter. Next base: position 4,536 of record JAEVYV010000107.1, read on the forward strand.
CAAGTGGCTTTTTGTTTTGAATTTTGCGCTTCACCTGGCTTTCTTTCGCCACAACTGCTTCTAATTGCGGGCATGTGTTCGGAGCCGGATCTCGCAGATGTTTTCTTGCTTAACAGGAGCGGCTTGGTGCTATACTGTAAACCTGCCTGTAATTGTACTTGCAGGTCGCCAACAGCCGCCTCATAGGCGGTCATCCCTTTTTCGGGATCAGTAAAATTATAGTTCACCGAAGGCCGGTGGGTAAATAAACCAACAAATGGTCCAAGACCTCCTTTAAAGGCATAGTCCGCCCGAAGGCCAAACTGCGCCAGGGATTGGCATGCCGGCTTAAACGAGGGAAGATTGTTGTAACTAATTTTTGTTGCAGGAATTTCAATGCCTGTTTGCGGACGAAGAGTGAATTGGGCATGCGCTGCATATCCATACACAGCGATTACAAAGAGTAAAGCTGTCTTTCTCATAACCCGGGTTTTTAGGTCTATAAAAGTTAGTTCATTTCAGGTACTCCAGGAAGCGAGATTTATAAGCGGTAAGATGGCAAGAAAGACCGTTTTACTTTGTGTTGTTGTGTTTGTTAAACGAAGCGAACTCAAAAGGAAACGCATACATATTTGCCGCTTCAAAATGTTGATCTCAACTCAGGAATGCGCAGCCAAATGTAATAGTGTGAATGCAGAGCGTGCAGGTAGCTTCTTTATTATCAGTTTTGATAAAAGCCAAGGAACGCGGCAGGGCCTCGTAGCGGTTACGGTAAAAACAGTCCTTGCCCAACGTTGCTCCGAATATTTTATTTTTTTTGAACGCAATCCCAATACCCCATCATTTTCAAATTGATGGATTTCATTGCTGATTCACTATTTACCATTGCCGATACGATTGCATCAGCTGGAAACCCATTTTGTATAAGAGCTCCTGATTGTTTAAGCCTTGTCTTTTTTTGATGTGCCGGAAACGGCGGTGCGAAAGCAGTTTCCCGGGTGCAGGCCTTCTTCTACGTACTACTACTGATCTTTTTAATTCCGTAGTTGTACAAATAATTCCACAGAGGCCCACAGGTAGTTTTGCGTCCTGTTCAATCAGGTATTAATAATCAAATGAAAATGAAAAGGAAAATTGGATTCACTGCAGGTTTGCTGTTCTCCCTGTTGCTTCAAAACAGTTTGTTTGCCCAAAGCGCTCCAGGCGAGGGCTTTGCCGATGTAAAAGGCGTTAATCTTTTAAATGCCGGGGTGGGCCTGGGCAGCTATGGTCTGTACGGTACGGGCGGACTTCCGTTAACGGCGTCTTTTGAACATGGATTTACAAAGAACATCAGTGCTGGGGTGAACCTGGGTTTTATTCAGAAAAAATATGCAGACTACTGGAAGTATACCTACTTCATTTTTGGCGCCAGGGGATCGTATCATTTTAATGAAGTGTTGAAGATCAACAACCCCAAGCTGGATGTTTACGGAGGCCTGGGGCTTTTTTACAGACGTTATAGTTTCAACCACAAAGCTGTTGACGGCGACGAGCTGGATGTTGATTACAAGGCTTCGGGCGGCGATGTGGATTTTGCATTGCATGCCGGCACCCGCTACATGTTCAGCGATAAGGTAGGTGCTTACGCAGAATTGGGTTATGGTATTTCGCCCTTGCAATTGGGCATCAGTTTCAAGCTTTAGGTGGCAGTTTTTCTTATAAACAGTAAAGGGTAACCCATCGTGGTTACCCTTACATGTTACTTCACTCTTACACTATTTTCATGAAAAAGCATATCATTCAACTAAGCTGCAGCTTTCTTTTGGCTTGCGCTCTTTTCAATGCAGCGTCCTGTAAAAAAAAGGACAACATAGATGATCCAACAAACAGTGGCGGTACGGTGCGTCCGGTGGGGCAGCCTGTTGGCGAGGTTTACACAGAGATTATTGGTCCGTCTGGCGGTGTGGTAAAAAGCGAAGACGGACGTGTGGAAATTGACATTCCGGCCGGCGCCCTGGCGGAAGACACAGAGATCGGTATTCAGCCATTAAAAAATACAGCCGTAAACGGCATTGGATACGGCTACCGATTAACGCCACACGGCAGGAGTTTTAGCAAGAAGGTAACGGTGCGCTTCCATTATAAAAACGATGAACGGCGCCTGAGCAGTAAAGAAGCTATTGAAATTGCCTACCAGAATGAAAAAGGCGAGTGGATCTGCCCCGGGGGCACAAGCAATGATCCCGTTCAAAAAACGCTTTCGGTGCAAACCGATCATTTCAGCGACTGGGCTTTAGTTGAATCGATGAACTTATCGCCGGTGGTCAAAACGCTCCGGTACAACGAAACGGCCACGTTCAAGGCCTGGCGTTACACCTTTCCCGTAACTGACGATGATTTTTTAGTGCCCCTGGCGGCCGCTGCGAACGCTAAAAACGGAGAACCGGCGCCAATGGATAAACTGTTCATTGTAAGGTGGACACTAAACGGGCCGGGTAAGCTCGAGGCCAAAGGAAGCGAGGCCGTTTATACAGCGCCGCCATCCGCACAAGGGGCCGATAAAACGGCCACTATTACGTTAGAACTGAATGTTTACGGCAAGCAGGTATTGCTGATCAGCACCGTTTATATAGTGGGTGAGGGCATTGACATCAGTATTGATGGCGGCCCCTGGCAAACCTATGCCGGGATGGCTTCTAAAATGGATATGGGGAAATATACCTTGGGCAATCTGCGTGTTTCTTCCGATTTGCCCCAGATTGTTTTCATCTGGCCCGGTAACGGCCCGAAGGCGGATGGCATTTATTCCTGGTCGATGTTGGGAGCAGAGGAGAGCAGCGTTGTGTTTGAATACGCCGTGCCGGACTTGAGTCATGTGTACGTGGCAACATACGAAGACGGACAGGACATCTACGACAGCGGAGGGTTTTTATCTGTAGAAGAAACGACTGAGGGAGGGAAGAAATTTCTTACCGGAATATTTGCCATTGACCAGGCGGGCTACGTAAGTAGTTCCACCGGAAAACAGCAAAAAATAAGCAGCATTGTGGGTACTTATAAAGTGTTGCGCAACTGGTAAAACTTCGAGGATGGATATAAAAGAAGAGGCCGCCTTAGTTATGAGGCGGCCTCTTTGTTGTAGCGAGGAGCAGACTTGAACTGCCGACCTTCGGGTTATGAATCCGA
>JAEVYV010000160.1 GCA_023392575.1 Bacteroidota bacterium
CTTCCTGGTACTCGGCGCGGGGATCGTTTGGTTTCATCACCCCAAGTTCCTGTCTGAATAAATCGTAATCCACGTCAAACTGATTTAAGATTTGAGTTGCAATGTTTTCTTTGTTCTTCAGAATGGAAAGCATCAGGTGCTCTGTTTCCACCGTAGCGCTTTTTAATGCCTTCGCTTCCAGAACCGTTACTCTGATCACTTTTTCGGCCTGCTTGGTCAGAGGTAAGCTATTGATGTTTGCAATGTTTTTGCCCGTCTTATCTTTTACCGCTAATTCTATTTCTTTTCGTAATTCGTATAAGTCAACGTTAAAGCTTTTCAAAATTCGAACCGCTGTATTATCTCCTTCACGAATTAACCCCAGCAATAAATGTTCCGTACCTATAAAATCATTGCCTAAACGTAATGCTTCCTCCCTGCTGAACGATATGATCTCTTTTACTTGTGAGGAAAAATTATTATCCATTTTAATAGTTGTGCTTTATACAATAATAAAAAATATTTTTGAGCAGGGTAAGACGGAAAATGTTAAGTCTTTCCGATGCTATGTATGGAAGTCAAAACTGATACCAAAGAGAAATTTCATGTCATCCGTGTGGAAACGCCGAATTTGTCTGCTAATATGGCAGCAGAGTTGAACCGCCGGTTGTTAGAGCTACTTAAAGGTAATATAAAGAATGTTGTTGTTAGCTTAAAGAATGTAGGTTCTGTGGAAGAAGAGGCAGCCGAGGTGTTGGCAAGAGCTCAGCAAACGTTTTATGAAAACGAGGCCTCGTTTGTGTTTTGCGAATTGCCGAAAGAAGTAGAGAGTTTCCTGGATGAAAAAGGGCTTTTGGAGATCATGAATGTCACCCCAACGGAAAGCGAGGCTTATGATATTGTGCAGATGGAAGAAATTGAAAGAGAATTGTTGGGTGGCGATGATTTTGACAGTTAAGATTATCAAAACATTTTGAATTCCGCCGCTATGGACGCTGGGTAAAGTTGATCTGCATCAGTGCCGTGGTTGAAATGGCAGTCTGGTCCGCCAATCGCCTCCGGCCTTCGTTGGTAATTTTTGCATCTTATGCCGCTATCAGAACAAATTCAGGCAGCCATCAAAAAGAGACTGGAAAACTTTTTTTCTGCCTCGGGTGGGCTCCGGGTTCAAGCCATTGGCGGAGGAAGCATCAACCAAACCTATCGGTTGGAATTTGCCGGCCAGTTGCTTTTTTGCAAGCTTAATTCTGCATCAAAATTTCCACATTTGTTTGAAACGGAGCGCCGCGGCTTGCGCCTGATCCAAACGCGGAGCACCCTGCTCACACCCTCTGTAATCGATTGTTTTGAATCCGGCGATGCCCAGGTCTTGTTGCTGGAATGGATTGAGCCGGGGGAAAGAACAGAAGGCTTTTGGAAAATATTTGGCGAGCGGCTGGCAGCTTTGCACCAGGTGAGCGCCCCGCATTTTGGCCTGGAAGAAGAGAACTATATGGGCAGCGTGCCCCAGGCCAATCATCCTTCCGTCAGCTGGCCCCGCTTTTTTAGGGATCAACGACTGCAGCCCCTGGTGGCTAAATGCTCGGAAAAAAATTTGCTGCCGTCCAAACTTTGCCGGCAGTTTGAACGCCTGTACCAGCGTTTGCCCGAGGTGTTTGGTCAAGAGCAAAAGCCGGCATTGGTGCACGGCGATCTTTGGAGCGGCAACTATATGTGCAATCAGGCCTCGGAACCGGTTTTGATTGATCCGGCGGTTTATTTCGGCCATCCGGCGGTTGATCTGGGCATGACCACTTTGTTTGGCGGCTTTCGTTCTGCCTTCTACGAATCCTATCATTATCATGCGCCCCTTCCATCTAATTACGAAGAGCAATGGCAGGTTGCTAATCTTTATCCCTTGCTCATTCACCTGTATCTTTTTGGCCGCAGCTATCTGCCGCAGATGGAGCAAACTTTGCATAAGTTTTAGGAGTTCTCCTTATTTTGCCAATCTATCTTTAAAAAATGTTATCTGTAACCATACTTGGAAATAACTCTGCAGTACCGGCGTTTAACCGTCACCCCACCAGCCAGGTGGTGGCGCACGATGGTGCCAGTTACCTGGTGGATTGCGGCGAGGGAACCCAGATCCAAATGATCAAATACAAGATCCGCAGGGGGAGAATATCACACATCTTTATTTCGCATCTGCACGGCGATCATTATTTTGGTTTGGTGGGCTTGCTAAACACTTTTGGCCTGCTTTCGCACAAGCAGGCGGTGCATGTTTACGGGCCAGCGCCTTTGCAGCAAATCATCGAGCTGCAGATGAACGTGGCAGAAACCAAATTGCCCTATCCTTTGTTTTTTCACACACTCACCAGGCCGGAAGTTTTGGTGGATGATGAAAAAATCAGGATCAGCTGCTTTCCCACCACACACCGCATCGAATGCTATGGGTTTTTATTTGAAGAAAAAGAAGGAAAACGAAAGCTGTTGATCGACAAGGTGCGCAAATGGAACATCCCCGTAAGTTTTTATTCCAGCCTGCAGGAGGGCCTGGATTATATTACCCCCCGGGGCCAACGAATCAGCAACGCCGAAGTAACCGCTGCCCCCCAGCCGGGGAAAAAGTATGCGTTTTGCGCCGATACCCGCTACGATGAAAAGATCATTCCCTACATACAGGGAGCCGATATGATTTACCACGAAACGACCTATCACGACAACATGCGGGACAAGGC
>JAEVYV010000184.1 GCA_023392575.1 Bacteroidota bacterium
AAGCAATGCTGGCCAATATAGAACTCAACGAAACCCAGCGGGTTAAATAAAGAACCAAAATGAACACACCCACACAGCACAAAGCCACATTGGGTTGAATGCCCAGAACCATTCCAAAAAGGGAGGCTACTCCTTTCCCACCCCTGAACTCGGCCCAGATAGGAAATATATGCCCCAAAACCGCAGCCAGTCCGAGGCCCAGCTGCATGTTGACCAGATAAATTTCGTTCTCGAAAGAATAAGGCAGAAGAAAAGCAAGTTTTACAGCAATGACGGCTTTCAACATATCGATTGCCATAACAAGCGTACCCCATTTGGCGCCCAGCACCCGGTAAGTATTGGTTGCACCGGAGTTTCCGCTGCCGTATTCCCGGATGTCAAAACCAAAAAAACTTTTACTGACCCAAACCGCAGTGGGGATGCTCCCTATCAGATAAGCCAAGACAATCAATAAAACCTCATTCATAGAATAGTGGTTGGTTGAAGCATAACAAAAATAATAGAAAATCCATAAGCCCCGGTGTTAATTTAGGCCCTTCTCCTTCTTTTTGGTAAGCAATAACGAAATCCAATTGTTCCTTTCTGTTTTGTTTACCAGGTCAAAATGGTATTTGCTACAGGCTTCCAGAATATCTTTTTCATCGCCGGACATGAGGCCGCTCAGCAAAAGCATCCCGTTTTCATTGACTTTTGTTTGCAATTCGGGCAGGTATTGCAAAATGACGTTGCGGTTGATGTTTGCCAGTATCACATCAAACTGCTGCGATGGTAATAAAGACGACAAGCGGACTTCGATTGCAGCACATTTGTTTTTTTCTATGTTCTCTTTTGCATTCACCGCACTCCATTCGTCCACATCTATGGCCAGAACGCTGGCTGCCCCCAGCATTTCGGCCAATATGGCCAGGATGCCCGTGCCGGTGCCAAAGTCAAAAACGGTTTTGTTGGAAAAATCAAGCCCTTTCATTTGCTCCATCATCATAAAGGTGGTTGCATGATGGCCGGTACCAAAGCTCATTTTGGGGGTAATGATAATCTCGTGGCGAACGCTGCTTATGGGCGGGTGAAAGTCGGCTCTGATGGCACAGAAATCACCTACCACAACGGGTTGAAAATTGCTCTCCCATACCCGGTTCCAATTCTGTTCTTCAATAGTGGAAATGCGAAATGCATAGCCTTGCAAAAGCCGGGTAACCTCATAGCTGTTGAAGTTGTTTTCGGGAAAGTAGGCAATCAGGGCGGCCTGCGTTTGTTCAAAGCCGGTAGCTTCCAGGTCTTCCAATTGGCTGATGAGTATTTCCTGCTGCTCTTCGCTGGCTTCTATGCTGATCTGAATGCTGTTCATGTTGTAAAATTAAAAAGGCTGTCGGTTGACAGCCTTGGGTATGCGAAAATATATTCTTATTGTTCATTCTGGTTGGAACCGGTTTCTCTGGTTCCTTCCTGCTGGCCGGGGTTGTTTTGATTCTTCTCCACCCGGGGCCGGTCGCTGCGCTGCTGGCCTTCCTGTCCGTTTCCACCGCGGGGCCGGTCTTCTCTTTGTCCTTCGGGCTTGGGAAGGAGTGCTTTTCTGGACAGTTTGAACTTGCCGGTTTTGGGATCGGTGCCGGTCAGCTTGACCTTTACCTTATCGCCTTCGTTCAAACCGCCTTCCAGGGTTTCCAGTCGCTTCCAGCTCACTTCGGAAATGTGCAGCAACCCTTGTTTGCCGGGCAGGAACTCTACAAAAGCACCATAAGGCATAATTGATTTCACGGTGGCTTCGTATTCGTCGCCTACAGTAGGAACAGCCACAATTCCTTTGATCCAACTGTGGGCCTTGTCTACCTTTTCCTTGTCCGTACCAAAAATGCTGACCTCGCCCATATTGTTCTTTTCCTCGATATTGATGGTGGTGCCGGTTTCCCGCTGGATCTCCTGAATCACTTTACCGCCGGGGCCGATCACCGCTCCAATGAACTCGCGGTCAATGAACATTTTCACCATGCGTGGTGCATGAGGCTTCACATCAGAACGGGCTTCGGAAATACAATTGTACATGGCATCCAAAATGTGCATTCTGCCGCGGCGGGCCTGTTCCAGAGCATTGCGCATGATTTCCATGCTCAACCCATCCACTTTAATATCCATTTGGATTCCGCAGATGCCCTCCCGGGTTCCGGTTACTTTAAAATCCATATCGCCCAGGTGGTCCTCATCACCGAGAATATCGGTCAGTACGGCGTATTTGCCCTCTTTGCTGATTAAGCCCATAGCCACGCCAGCCACATGCTTGGGCACGGGTACCCCAGCATCAAACAAAGCCAGCGAACCGGCGCAAACCGTAGCCATGGAAGAAGAACCGTTGGACTCCAGAATATCACTCACCACCCGTACGGTGTAGGGATAATCGGCTCCGGGCATCATTTGTTTTAACGAACGCAGCGCCAGGTTGCCGTGGCCTACCTCGCGGCGGCCGGGGCCTCTTAAAAATTTCACTTCCCCGGTTGAAAACGGCGGGAAATTATAATGCAAAATAAACTTGGAGTATTCTGATTTTGCAGCGCTTTCAACGAGCAGTTCATCCAGAGGGGTACCTAAGGTAACTGTTGTCAGTGATTGGGTTTCACCTCTGGTGAAAAGAGCGGCGCCGTGCGGAGTAGGCAGAACATCCACCTCCATATCCAGCGGACGAACATCTTCCAAACCTCTTCCATCCAGCCGCACCTTGTCGTTGAGAATCATGTCCCGAACAATATGGTATTGCAGATCGCCCAGATAGTTCTTAACCAGCTTTTTGGTTTCATCATCAATCTCTTCTCCTTCTGGTAAATTGGCCTCCTTGGTCAACGTAAGCTTTATTTCCTCGTAGAGGTTTTTGTACACTTCCTTGCGTTGTGCTTTGGGAAGATTGGCTCTGGAATACTCGGCAATTTTATCCTTAGCCAGCTCTTCTACTCGTTTTTGCAAGACCTCATTGACTACGGGTTTGGGATAATCTCTTTTAGGACCAACGCCAACCATATCCCTCAGCTCCTGCTGGGCTTTGATTTGGATGCGGATGGCCTCATGGGCTACTTCCAGGGCTTTTACCAGGTCTTCTTCACTACACTCCTTGGCCTCGCCTTCCACCATCATGATGTTCTTTTCGGTGGCGGCAATAATGAAATCCATGTCCGATTTTTCCATTTCGCTGCGGGTCGGATTGATCACAAACTGACCGTCAATCCGGCTGACCCTTACTTCGGAAATGATTTCCTGGATGGGAACGGTAGAAACAGCCAATGCGGCAGAGGCGGCCAGACAGGCCAGGGCATCCGGCATCACTTCGGGATCGGAAGAAATGAGGGTAACAATTACCTGTACCTCACAGAAATAGTCTTCGGGGAACAGCGGACGCAACGCCCTGTCGATCAAACGGGAAATCAGGACTTCATAGTCGCTTAGCTTTCCTTCTCTTTTAAAGAAAGAACCGGGAATACGGCCGGCTGAAGCAAATTTTTCCATGTAGTCAACGCTCAATGGAAAAAACTCTTGTCCGGGTTTTGGCTCTTCGGTAGCCACAACGGTGGCCAGCATAATGCAATTACCCATTTTTACGGTAACCGAGCCATCGGCTTGGCGGGCCAGGCGACCAGACTCAAGGGTCACCTGGCGGCCATTGCCTATATCAAATGTTTTACTGAATTTTTGTGATAACATAAATTGATTTTGAGGGTTAGTGATGACAAAAATAAGACGGTATAAAAGCCAAAACCCAACTGGGGTTAGTTGGGAGTAGCTATAGTTACTTTCAATTGTCTTATTTTCTGATGCCTAATTTCTCGATTAATGCGCGGTAACCCTGAAGGTTATTTTTTTGCAGGTAGTTCAGTAAACGACGGCGTTTACCAACCAACTGCATTAAACCACGGTGTGTAGAGAAATCTTTTTTGTTTTGTTGCAGGTGAGCAGAGATTTGCGCAATCCTTTCGGTTAACAAAGCAATTTGACCCTCAATGGAACCTGTATTTGTTTCGTTTCCGCCATAGGTGGCAAAGATTCCAGCTTTTTTTTCTTTAGTTAATGACATCTTTAATTTTTTTGAAATTGCATCCGATTAAATACCTAGTATATTTTGGCGGCAAAGGTAATGGAATTTAACGAAAAAAAATCGGGTAGCTGGTATTTAGCAAGCACTTAGGATTTTTCCGCCATGGGTTTCCAAGCGGCCGGTTTAAAACCACTCCCTACTTTTGCAGCATGTCACATTCGGATGAATTATCGGTTGATGCAAAAGCTATTTTGGGGCTGCAGCTCCCCACCGATCCCAGGTGGGTGAACTTGGCCGGGATGTCTTTGGAGGAAATTTTAACGGATCATGCCTATTGCGAGCAAAAGGCGGCAACCTCTTGCATTTCCCTGATACAGCGCTATAACCAAAAAGAACGCCTGGTAAACGAACTAGCCCCCATTGTTACCGAGGAATGGGGGCATTTTCGGTTGGTTTTGGCCGAGCTGCAAAAGCGAAACCTAAAACTGGGCCGGCAACGAAAGGATGTGTATGTAAATGCATTGGCCGGGTTTTGCCAAACCGGAGGTGCAGAGGAGGGGCGGCTGTTGGATCAGTTGCTGATGATGGCTATGATTGAAGCCCGGAGCTGCGAACGGTTTAAACGATTGAGCGAGGGACTTGAAGATCCCTACCTCCGAAAATTTTACCGGCGATTTATGGAAAGCGAAGCCGGGCATTACACCTTATTTATCGAGCTGGCCGAAACATATATAGCTAAAGACACGGTTCGCAAACGCTGGAAAGAATGGCTGGACTATGAATCCGAAGTGGTTCGAAACCTGGAAGTCCGGGGCGACAGGATGCATTGATCCTTGCAAAGAATAGCCAATCAGGCCACAGCTTTTTGTTTTGCTGCTGCGGACGGCACCTTACACTTAAGCAACCGGTGCTCACCTTGACCACTCACGATTCACCATTAAAGTATTCAAGCTCCCTTTCAAAATTCAGGTACGGATGGGCTTCGCTTAGCTTTTTTGTCTTTTCCCAAAAAGATTGAAGAAACCTTTTGTGTTGTTCCGAACCGGGGTTGAAAGGCTTGTGCTGAAACGCCAGGTTGATGGAATGAATTTCCTCAATCAAAGCCCTGGTCTTTTCATCCATACAGGCATCCAAAAGTTTTTCCCAAACATATTGGGTGGCAAAATAATTGGGATGAACCAGGTCTTCGGCATAAAAACGGTAGTCGCGGAGATCATCAATCACCAGCTCGTAAGCCGGGAAATAATAAAGCTTATCGAACTTATCGACCAGGTGGTGCACGGCATGGATCAAAACGGCTTTGCTGCGGTTGTTTTCCACCACGCCTTCCCGCAAATGCCGCACCGGACTGATGGTAAAAATGATCTTCAGGTTTGGGTTGAATAAAAACAAGCGGTGGATCATGTTATCCAACACCTTCAACACTTCTTCAATGGTCATCAGCCTTCGGGAAAACCAGTCTGCCGGAGCTTTGTGGTTGTTGGCCGCAACCGAGCCTGGTTTGGCCTTTTCGGCTTTCTCCGTTAAGGTGTAAATCCAGGCCGACCCCAGGGTTATGACCACATACTCGGCTTGTTGCAAAAACTGGTTCGCCTGATTGGTGGATGCATTTATCTTCTCCAGCGCATCCTGCGGGGTTAGTGCGGAGAAGCGGCTGTGGTGTTTCCAGCTATGCCAGCCTTCGTTTAACAAAAAAAGATCGGCTTCGGTACACCGGGTGTTTTCAATATAGCTGGTCAGGGCTTCGGCCACGCTTACCGGATTAAATAAAATTCCGTTTGGGTTTTCCAGCACCTGGAATTTGTGTTTTTTCAGCTTCTCTCCTATGTTTTCAGTAAAACAGGAGCCAATTAAAAACAACTTGCTTTTATGCGTAACCGGCTGGGGCAGCTTTTTTATATCAAAAGAATAATGAAATTTCATACACAAGTCTTTACGTTCCCTGCACACAATTGCAAACGAAAAGAGGGTTATATAAATAGCCTGGAGGCCAGTTCAAGGCTTTTTTGAAGCGCCGCCTTGTCTAAGCCTTGCATTAATTTTTTTTCTTCAAGAAAAGAGATGATCCATTCTGTGTTCATGTTGCCCACCAGATCATCCTGGGCCATGGGGCAGCCGCCAATGCCTTTCAAGGCCCCATCGATGCGCCGGCAACCTGCGCTTACAGCAGCTTGCAGTTTGTCTTTCCAGTTTGCAGCTGTAGAATGCAGGTGCACACCGATGGTAATGTTGGGATAATGGGGAATCAACGAGTTTAAGGCAAAAGAAATTTGCCCCGGTGTGGCTAGGCCCACCGTATCTGCCAACGACATAATGGTTATTTCTCTTTGCACCATTTCGTCAGCCCACCGGAATAAAATTTCGTCGTTATATGCATCTCCATACGGGTTTCCAAAGCCCATGCTTAGGTAAACCACCAGTTGCTTGTTGTTTTGCAAGCACAGGTTTTGGATCTCTTCCACCCTTTTTAAACTTTCCTCCAGCGTGCTGTTGGTGTTGCGCAACTGAAACGTCGGGGAAATGGAAAAAGGAAAGCCCAGATAGCTGATTTCGTTATAAACAACGGCCTCTTCCGCTCCTCTGGTGTTGGCCACAATGGCAAGCAGTTTTGAGCGGCTGTTTTGGATTTTTAGTTTTTGAAGCACATCCCTCGTATCTGCCATTTGCGGAATGGCTTTGGGCGAAACAAAACTTCCGAAATCAATGGTGTGGAAACCTACCTGCAGCAAGGAATTGATGTATTCGATTTTTTGGGCGGTAGGAATAAAATGCTTCCACCCCTGCATGGCGTCCCGCGGACATTCTACGAGTTGAATGGCTGAATGATTCATTTGTAAAACGATCAGATTTTCACGTTTTCAAACAGGCGCTGTTTCATGGCCTCGTACAGGATCATGCCGGTGGCCACAGATACGTTCAATGATTCAAAATTGCCGGTCATGGGAATTGTAAACTTGCCGTCGCAAATTTTCATCAGCGCCGGATAAATTCCTTTTTCTTCACTCCCCATCACAATGGCCACCGGTTCTTTGAAATTTACGTCAAAAACATTTTGGGTGGCCGTCATCTCACTGGCCAGTACTTTGATTCCATTCAAACGCAGTTCGTCAACAGCTTTCATCAGACTGTTGACCCGGCAGACCGGAATTTTTTCCAACGCACCGGCCGAAGTCAAAATGGCGTCTTCGTTCAAGGCCCCAATGCCTTTGTCCGGAATAATGATGGCGTGCACGCCGGTGCAAAACGCCGTACGGGCAATACCCCCAATGTTCCGGATGTCGGTAATACCATCCAAGAGCAGAAAAAGCGGCACCTCGCCTTTTTCCACAACCCAGGAAATAATTTGTTGCAGGTCCTGATACTGAACTTTTGAGATGATGGCCACGCAGCCGTCATGCTCTGGTACGTTAAACCCATTGAGTTTCTCCATGGGCACATAATTAACGGGAATGCCCTGCGACAAAGCCAGGCCTTTGATTTGGTTCACCTGTTCACCGGTTGCTTTGTGGAACAGGTAAATGCGGTCCAGTGGCTTGCCCGATTGCAAGGCTTCGATAACAGCCCTTTTGCCAATAACCATAGCACTCTTCCTGGGCCTTTGTTGGGATCTGAAATGTTTCAACGAGGTCTGTTTTTTTGTCAAAGCTAAACGAATGAACGCCGATAATTTTATTTTTCAGGGGCGGCCGCTCAAAATCAATCAAACCCGTCCTGCGGACCGGATGACGTGTTGGGTTTTGAATGGTTCTTACAGGAACCGAAAACAAAAAGGCTGCTCGAGGCAGCCTTCTGTACATCGTTGTAAGACCTTATTTAATTCCGAAAGCTTTTTTCACTTTGGGAACATAATCCAGTTTTTCCCAGGTAAACAATTCAACTTTTTTCTTGGTGATTTTTCCATCGGGCGTTCTAAACTCTTTGGTCACCACTTCTGGTTTGCGGCCCATGTGTCCGTAGGCTGCGGTTTCGCTGTAAATGGGATTGCGCAACTTCAGGCGTTGTTCGATGAAATAAGGCCGCATATCGAACAATCCTTTTACTATGCTGGCAATTTCGCCATCCGTCTTATCCACCTTTGCCGAGCCATAGGTGTTTACGTTGATGCTGGTGGGTTCGGCTACACCGATGGCATAGGAAACCTGCACCAACACTTCGTCGCAAACGCCTGCCGCTACCAGGTTTTTAGCAATGTGGCGTGTTGCGTATGCAGCGGAACGGTCGACTTTTGAAGGATCTTTTCCACTGAAAGCGCCACCACCGTGAGCGCCTTTACCGCCATAGGTATCCACAATGATTTTGCGGCCGGTCAGACCGGTGTCGCCATGCGGCCCGCCGATCACAAACTTTCCGGTGGGGTTGATGTGGTATTTAATGTCGTTGTTAAACAACTTGGCGTATTTTTTATACTTGGTTTTAACGCGGGGGATCAAAATGTTGATGATGTCTTTTTTGATCTGCTCCTGCATTTTGGCTTCCGTTCCAAAGTCATCGTGCTGGGTGGAGACCACAATAGCATCAATGCGGGTGGGACGGTTGTTGTCGTCGTATTCCAGCGTCACCTGGCTTTTGGCATCCGGACGCAAATACTTGATCTGTTTGTTTTCGCGACGCAGCGCAGCCAGTTCCTGCAGTATTTTGTGCGCCAGGTCCAATGCCAAAGGCATATAATCCTCGGTTTCGTTGGAAGCGTAACCAAACATCATTCCCTGATCTCCGGCACCCTGCTCTTCTTTTTTCTTTTTATCTACCCCCTGGTTGATATCAGAAGATTGTTCGTGAATGGCAGAAAGAATGCCGCAGGAATTGGCCTCAAACATGTATTCACTTTTTGTGTACCCGATCCGGCGGATCACCTGGCGGGCAATATCCTGAACATCCAAATAAGCTTTGGACTTCACTTCTCCGGCCAATACCACCTGTCCGGTAGTCACCAGGGTTTCACAGGCAACCTTGGAGTTGGGGTCTAAGGCTAAAAAATGATCGATCAATGCGTCGGAAATCTGATCAGCCACTTTATCCGGGTGCCCTTCTGATACGCTTTCTGAAGTAAATAAATAAGGCATGAAGTAAGAAAATTTGATATGGTTAGAAATTAAAATCGGGTGCAAATATAACACCCGACACTTATCTATTAAAGATTGGAATAAATTATTCGAAGACGCAAGCGCTGGTCCGGGTTGGCATAGGAACCACCGCCCAACACAACACGGCCTTCGGCTATTCTATCGGCCACCGGAATGGTTGCCAAACCTTTTGTGTTTACAGTAGTGACAAACATGGGTGCATGCTCCTGGATGCGCAAAGGACTGAACAGGCGCAGTGTATCCAGGGGTTCGTTGCGGGTGAGGATGCCTTGTACGAACCTGGTTATATTAAAAATGTATTTGCCCGATTTAAAATTGCCGCCGAACGAATTGAAGTTGAGCGTACCATCGGCCGCCTGCGTTAAATCCCTGTAAAGCATGATTGTTGTATCGGGCGAACCACTGCTTTTGCGGTCCAGGAAAAGACGGGGCTGAGGCGTAAATATATTGTCCGAAGCCGAAGGAACCTGCGTGGCAATGATCTCGGCCCTGTGCACAACTTTGTTGCCCAGGGAGCGAAGATCAGGAATCAATATAGAAGCATAGGCGCCGGCGGGTGCGGATTGCAAATAAATTTTGTCATCCGCTTCGGAGCCGTTATTCAGGTAGGTGGCCCAGTTGCCTCCTGCAGTTTGTTTTACATAGTTGGCCTGCCCGTTGGTGGAATGAACAAAATCGGCATGGAGGGTGTCAATTTTTCCGTTGTTTGCGTGCAGCACCCTGAAATAAAAAGTCAGCCGGGTCTTTGTGGTATTGGTCAGGTCGAAATAGCTCAACACATTTCCGTTGTTATCGGCCTTAACGGCAAATCCGGCAAACAATCTTCTAAAGTTGTCGCCCCGGGAGGAATCAAGATGGTAAGCGCCGGTTGAAGATGTATCTGCATCCAAAAACCGGTTGGCAAAAGCATTGTTCAATTTTATGCGCACCACATTCACTTCTTTTGCGGTTGTGGTATCGGTCCTTACCTCAACAGAATCTTTCAGGCTGCTGATGGCAAATGTTTTAGAACCCAGCTCCGAACCGGTTGTGGCAAAATCAGTTGCCGGATCAGCATACCGGTAAAGGCTGTCTTTACTAAAACCTGCGTTCGGATCGATCTCGAAAACCCGCAAAGTTTGTGTACCGGTTGCCACATCGCCGTATCCGCCCACATAATCCAGCGAAAGAACAATGGAATCAATAATCTTGGGGGAATCTATGCCCACAAACGGATAAACGCCCAAAGCCGAAGGCAGCACATTGAAATGGAAGTTGGCATGGGTTTGTCCAAACTCAGGATCGTTCAGATCGCCGGCCACCACGTAGTCGTTCGACAGCACTTTGGCCGTGTCGTTAAATATCCGGTTATCGGTTATCGTGTTTAAAGCAACTTCAAACGTGTTTACATTGTCGACGGCAGGAATCAGGTCGCCCCCCATCTGCGTAGCTTCATTTATCTTTTTGCAGGAAACAATGCCGATAAGTAAAAACAAAGCCAGGTAGAAAAAGATCGAAGTGTACTTCTTCACAAATAAAGATTAAAGCAGATTGTAAAATTACTTGCTCGCAAGATCGCTATACAGTTGTAAATAGTCTGTTAAATCAGACTCCGCATTATAGGGCAAGGTTTTCTTGCCGCGAACCTTTGTAAAGTCCTCTACCAGTTTCTTGTCAACCTTTTCAGCACCAAAGGTAATGGCATCGGCATAGGTGGCGCCGCCCCGGAACATAGCAACGTTATTGGCATCTTTGTATGGCTCCAGGTCCTTTTCTTTAATGGAAGGATGGATCTGTGCTTTTTGCAAAAAGTCCGATCCGAGCTTTTCCTTGAACGTGGTTTGCCCGATGGTGAACACAATTTTGCTGTGGGCAAATACCGGTTCTTTCTTGTAAACGGTTTTCAGGTACGCCGGAATCAGTCCCGTCATCCAACCGCTGCAATGAATGACATCGGGCGGCCAGCCGAATTTCTTTACGGTTTCCAAAGCCCCTTTGCAAAAAAAGATGGTCCGCAAACCGTTGTCGTCAAACCAATTGTCGTTCTCGTCTGTGAAAATATACTTGCGTTTAAAGAGG
>JAEVYV010000215.1 GCA_023392575.1 Bacteroidota bacterium
GTCTTACTACGATGATCTGCTCAATGCCGGGGTGGAGGTTTATCTATACCGAAAAGGATTTGTTCATGCCAAAACCATGGTCACGGACAAAAAAATTGCCATCGTGGGCACGGCCAATATGGACTACCGCAGCTTTGACCTGAACTTTGAAGTGTCGGCCATTGTGTACGATACCGAAATTGCCAGCGAGTTAAGCGCTGTTTTTTACGAGGATTTAAAAGACGCTGAAAAAATCGATGTCGCCGCCTGGAACAAACGTCCTGTGTATAAACAGTTTCCCGAAAAGCTGGCCCGGCTCGTTTCGCCTCTTTTGTAAGGACCAAACCGCCGGAGCCTGTGTCCTCCTGGGACCGAAACCCGGCACACCGAACAGGCTCGCGGTTATAAAAACCGCTTCCAGTACAGCAACCAATCAATCATTCGGCTGGTGTAGCCGTATTCATTGTCAAAAAAAGCAAACAGCTTTACCTGGTTGCCCACCACCGAGGTAAGGGAACCATCGACCACGGCGGAATGGGTATTGCCTTTTATATCCAGCGACACCAAAGGCTCCTCGGTATATTCAATAATTCCCTGGTACGCATCCTTTGCGGCCCAGGACAGGATTTTATTGACCTCGGCTTTGCTGACCGTTTCTTTTAGCTGAAAGGTAAAATCGGCCAGGGCACCGTTGGCCACGGGCACGCGGGTGGTAATGGTGGCAATTTTATCCTGAAGCATGGGAAACAGCCGTTCCAGCGACTGTTCCAAATCAACCGGTACGGGGATGATGGATTCGGCTGCGGCCCTACCCCTACGAAAATCCTTATGCGGCGCATCCACCAGCTCCTGCCTCGATGTATAGGAATGGATCACGTTCAATTGCACCGACTCGATCCCAATGGCATTCAACAGGTAAAGGAAATGCGTGGAGCAGTTGGTCATGCAGCCACCAGGGGAAACAATGTCCATTTCCGCGGAAAACGCATGCTGGTTGAAACCGTAAATCAGCAAAGGAACCTCACTGGAGCCGGTGGTGGAAAGCAATACTTTTTTGGCGCCTGCCTGCAGGTGCTGTCCGGCCAGATCCCTGGTGATGAACCTACCCGAGCACTCCAATACGATATCCACGCCCAGTTCCCGCCAGGGCAGTTTTTGCGGATCAGGTTCGTTCAGCACTTCTATTTGCTTTTCACCGGCCACTAATTTTTTATCAAAAACAATAGGGGACGACAGGTTTCCATAAACCGAATCGTGTTTTATCAGGTACACAAGATTCTCTTTGTCCATTATATCGTTCACCGCCACGATCTCCAATTCCGGATGCCGAAGCAATCTTCTGAACAACAGCCGGCCAATCCGTCCCATTCCATTAATTGCAATTCTCATTATATCTGTTTAATAAAAAGCGAAAATAGAAAGAGCTGTGCAAACAGGGCCCTGGCTTTCTAAAACCAAAGCATATTTCTGTTCTGTTATCCCTTTCTCAAATGCAGCAGAGGAGGTTTCTTTACCCAAACGGTCCATATTTACGATAATGAAAAAGGGCAATCCGTTGCTCCCGGGTTGTCCGCAGATGGGCCAAAAGCAGCCCGGCTGTAATCAAGGGCAACCCTCCTCTTCCACCGTTTTCTTATACCCTTAGCCAATCCAAGGTTTGCCACCATCGGTTTTTTACGATCCGTTCAAATCGGAAAACCCCTCTTTCTCACCGGTTTTGAAGGCGGGAGCATACATTTAACTTAGTATAAAAGCCTTGCCTATTTTATCTGTATATTTATTTAATAAGTTTGCATTATGACAGGTATTCATTTTTATCATGCAATTGTTCATCCAGCCTTGATGCTGGACATGAGGGATTGTTATACCTGTTCATTTACAGAATTTTATCCCTTCTGTCCCGAATTATATTATATCTCAAACTTTAAAGACTTTAACACGCAGGCCCCGGCCTGTCAGTAAGGTTCGGGGATTTCTTCACGATTAAGTGGATTGGGGATGCAATCCCGGTTTCATACCACCTTGTAACGAATGCTTGTTCAAAAAAAAAATTTCTGCGCTTCTGCCACCTGCAGACTGATTTCGGTATCCCGCAGAGAACCACCAGAGCCAAAAGAACAGCCTTTCAGCGAGGCCCCAAGCCGGGAATAAACAGTACACTTAAACCTTACCTGATAATATGCCATGATGTAAAAGGCTGCAGCTTTAAAGCTTGCTTTGAAGTCCTTGCAGCCTCTTTACAGTCAAACAATCAGGGGAAATCGGGCCTTACTGAGCATTTGTTTAAGGGCTTTATCCGCAAAAAGACAGGATACGGCCCTATTTATTGATTAAAAATTAAAATGACATGAGACGGAATCCTATGGAGGTTTCGGTAAGCGGTATGATCATCGCTTTTGTGGTATTACTGAACGCAGTTATTTTGAAAAGTGCTTTTTCTGTAAGCGAAGGCTGGTATTGGGCATTGTTGGTAACCTTTCCCTTATTGTTGATCGCCATCAGGGATGTGTTCCAGAAAAAACATGCTGTTATACGCAACTATCCCATCATCGGCCACCTTCGGTATCTTTTTGAATCCATACGGCCGGAGCTCAGGCAGTATTTTTTCGAATCAGACCTGGACGGCAAACCGTTCAACCGCCGCCAGCGTTCCATAATCTACCAGCGGGCCAAAAACGAAAAGCAAACGGTGGCTTTTGGCATGCAGGCCAATCCCGCCGCGCCGGGCTATGAGTGGGTAGCCCATTCGGTTTATCCCCTTCAGCTCAAAGAAAAAGACCTGCGGGTGCTGATTGGTAATTATCAGTGCCTGCAACCCTACAACGCCAGCATTTATAATATTGGCGCCATGAGTTATGGAGCGCTGAGCAAAACCGCCATCCAGGCCCTGAATGAAGGCGCCAAGATCGGGGGGTTTGCCCACAACACGGGCGAAGGCGGCATTAGCGACTACCACCTGAGTGGGGGCGACCTGATTTGGCAGATCGGTACCGGTTATTTTGGCTGCCGCAACGAAGAGGGACGGTTTCACCCACTGGCCTTTCGAAAAAATGCCCTGCGCCCCGAAGTGAAAATGATTGAGCTAAAATTATCGCAGGGGGCAAAGCCCGGCCACGGCGGCATTTTGCCAGGAGCAAAAAACACTCCGGAGATTGCGGCCATTCGTCTGGTTGTGCCCGGCACCACGGTGCACTCTCCTACCCGGCACGCGGAGTTTGAGGATGCCGAGGGAATGATGAAGTTTCTTCATTTACTGCGGGAACTGTCGGAGGGAAAACCCGTGGGCTTTAAGATCTGTATTGGAGACAAGCAGGAGTTCATTGATATCTGTAATGCCATTATCACCACGGGCATTGTTCCTGATTTTATTTCCATTGACGGAGCCGAAGGCGGTACCGGTGCGGCGCCGCTGGAGTTTACCGACTACCTGGGGATGCCTTTGTATGACGCCCTGGCCTTTGTAAAGCAAACGCTGGATGCCTATAATTTATCGGAGCACATAAAAGTTTTAGCGGCCGGCAAAATCATTACCGGTTTCGATATACTGAAAGTGTTGTCGCTGGGGGCATCGGCCTGTTACAGCGCCCGGGGGATGATGATGGCCCTGGGATGCATTCAGGCGCTGGTGTGCGACAGTGGCCGGTGCCCGGTAGGCGTGGCTACTCAAAACCCCACCCTGTACAAGGGACTTCATCCCGCAGACAAAAGGGTGAGGGTGGCCAACTTCCATGGCAAAACCATTGCCGCCACCAAAGAGATCATGGAAGCCTGTGCGTTTGAAAACATTCAAAATGTTCGGCCCTCCAAATTCTTCAGAAGGATAAACGAACACGAAACCAGAAGCTTTGAGCAGATTTATTTCAGGCAAAAAGGCAACGCGTTAAAACACAATCTCCGTTCATTTTTAAATTAATGGTTATGCAAAATGTAAAAAAACAGCTTGTGCTGAGAAAAGACGATTATGAAATTTTGATATCCTGCCTGCGCAGTGGCCGCAGCGCTTTTGACCAGCACAACATCGAAGATCTGGAAACCGAATTAAAAAGAGCCAAACTGGTGAACAAGGAAGATTTTCCTACGGATGTGGTGCGGCTGAACTCCCGGGTAAAGATCAAGGAAGAAAATAAAGACAAGGTTATGGAGCTGACCCTGGTTACCCCGGAGAAAGCCGATATCAAGGAGAGAAAGATCTCCATCATGGCCCCCATTGGAACGGCGTTGATCGGCTTTCAGCAAGGCGAAAAAGTAAGCTGGCAGGTTCCTTCGGGAAACAAAACCTTTACCATTATGGAAGTAATCAACCAGTTTGAATAAACGGCTAAAATTAAACCAATGAAATGATTATGATTCTGACAGCTCTTGTTCCCTTGGCAGCGATTGCATTGCTC
>JAEVYV010000228.1 GCA_023392575.1 Bacteroidota bacterium
CTGACGGCTCATGGTTTCTACATCGCCCACATTGCCCATGTAGCCGGTTACGCCTTGAATCATGATTTCGGGCAATCCCCCTGCGTTTGTAGAAACCACGGGCACACCGGCCGCCATTGCCTCCAGGGCTGCCAGCCCAAAGCTTTCGTATTCCGAGGTCAGCAGAAAAAGATCTGCAATCGCCAAAATATCTTCCATTTGTTCCTGCTTGCCCACAAAACGTACATCGTCACATACATTCAGTTCCCTGCACAATTGCTCTGCAGTTCCTCTTTCGGGACCGTCGCCCACAAACAGCAGTTTGCTGGGAATTTGCTGGCTTACCCGGTAAAAAATCTGAACCACATCCTGCACCCTTTTTATTCTTCTGAAGTTGGAGGCGTGCAGCAAGACCCGCTCGCCGTTGGGGGCAATCACTTTTTTAAAAGCATCAATGGGCTTGCGGGCAAAGCGTTGTACGTCCACAAAATTGTGAATGACCTCTATGTTTTTTTCTATTTTAAAATGGGTAAAGGTTTCGTCCCGCAGGTTTTGCGACACCGCTGTAATGGCATCGCTTTGGTTGATGGAAAAAGCCACCACCGGAGCGTATGTTTTATCCCGCCCCACCAGCGTGATGTCGGTACCGTGCAAAGTGGTGATGACGGGGATATGAATGCCGTCGTGTTCCAGGATTTTCTTGGCCATATAAGCAGCCGATGCGTGGGGAATGGCGTAGTGAACGTGCAGCAACTGCAGGTGGTTGTTTTTGATGACGTCCACCATGGTGCTGGCCAGGGCCGTTTCGTACGGCGGATAATCAAACAGAGGATAGGTTGGTACCTGTACCTCGTGGTAAAAAATATTGGGGATAAACCCATTTAAACGTACCGGTTGCTGATACGTGATAAAATGTACCTGATGCCCGTTCTGGGCCAACGCTTTTCCCAGTTCTGTTGCCAAAACACCGCTCCCGCCAAAGGTGGGATAACAAACAATACCAATTCTCATTGAATAAACTTTAAGAAACTAAGGTAGTTACAAAAAGGGGTTCCTTTCGAGACTACCCGTTAAATAATTGAATTTGCAAAGCTGTTTCATTCTAATTTTAACGGATGAAGAAATTTACTGTATTCCTATCCTTTTGTCTGCTGCTAACAGCGGCGCAGGCACAAAATGAAGATTCTCTTTTTATCCGTCGGATGGCTGATGAAATCCTCACAAACGGAAAGGCCTACGATGACCTTAGAGTTCTTACCAAACAAATTGGCGGCCGGCTGGCAGGCTCCCCTCAAATGGTAAAAGCCGAACAGTGGGGACTGAAGACAATACAGCAGGCTGGCGCGGATCGGGCCTGGCTGCAGGAGTGTATGGTGCCGCACTGGGAACGCGGGGGCAAAGACCTGGCCTGGGCTGTGAGCAATGGATCATCCAAAAAAAGAAGCCTGGATGTTGTGGCCCTGGGAAACTCAATTGGTTCTATGAAGCCGCTGACGGCACCGGTGCTTTTGGTCAACAGCTTTGATGAACTGGAGCAAAAAAAAGATCAGGTAAAGGGCAAGATTGTTTTTTACAACTATAAGTTCAACCCCACCTATGTGCGGACTTTTCAGGCTTATGGTGATGCATCGCAATACCGGGGAAGTGGTCCCAGCCGTGCGGCAAAATACGGGGCCGTGGGTGTTGTGGTCAGAAGCATGTCGCACAGCACAGACAACCATCCGCATACCGGATCAACCCGCTATGTCGATTCCCTGCCAAAGATTCCGGCAGTAGCCATTGGCTTGCAAGATGCCGATTGGTTGAGTGAGCAACTGGAAAAAGGATCGGCCTCGGTAACCCTGCACACCCACGGCCGATTTCTGCCCGATGCCAAAGGACACAATGTGATTGGCGAATTAAAGGGTTCCGAATTTCCCGACGAATTCATTACCGTGGGCGGCCATTTGGATAGCTGGGACAATTGCGAAGGCGCCCATGACGATGGGGCCGGATGCGTGCAGACCGTTGAAATCCTGCGCACATTTAAATCGCTGGGGTACCAACCTAAAAGAACCATCCGCTTTGTGCTGTTTGCCAACGAAGAGAACGGACTGAGGGGCGGCAATAAATATGCAGAGGAAGCAAAGGCCAAGGGTGAAAAACACATTTTTGCCCTGGAAAGCGATGCCGGCGGCTTTACCCCAAGAGGCTTTGGCTTTACTGCTTCTGCAGAACAATTCTCAAAAATTCTGGGATGGCAAAAGCTGCTGGCTCCCTATGGGGCGGCGGAACTGTCCTTAGGCGGGGGCGGCGCCGACATTGGTCCGCTCAACAGGAATTTGGGAACGCCGGTAGCTGGCTTGCAGCCCGATTCCCAGCGTTATTTTGATCTGCACCATGCCCGCAACGATGTGTTTGAATCTGTAAACAAACGAGAGTTGCAATTGGGGGCGGTAAACATGGCCGCATTGATTTACCTGGTGGATAAATACGGCTTATAATACAGGCTTGCTATTTAACTTAGATGTATGGAAAATACTTCTAATCAAAACCTGCGTTCGGCTAAAAGCGGGGTTCGGAAATTCTTCCGCACGTTTTTTATTGTGCTGCTTTTGGCCGGCGCCGGGTATTTTTACTGGAAGTATTATTTCACCTACAGCAGCGGCAACCGGTATGGTATGCTGCAAAAGTTTTCGCTCAAGGGCTATCTTTTTAAAACCTATGAAGGCGAGATGATCTTGAGCAGCATCCGCGGGAATTACAACGTGCCGATTGCTTCGGAGAAATTCTTCTTTTCGGTTACCGATAAAAATGTGGCCAACCAGTTGATGAATGTACAGGGCAAGTTTGTTACCGTGCATTACGAGGAGAAAAACGGAGCGCTTTGGTGGCGGGGCGACACACCTTATATTGTCGACAGTATAAAGGTGGAGGAGTAAAGCAGTTTGAAGTTCATGGTTTGTGGTTTGTAGTTCTGTAAACCGGCCCTTCTTTTCTGTATTCGCTGTGGTTCTGTTCTTTGCTAAATATCATTACAAACCGTATAAGGGTTCGATCCGCCAGTAGTCAGATACAGCACAAGTAAAGCTTATACTAACACAACCGCTGACAAAAGAGTAACAAACTAAAAAGGAATGGCAAATACAGTAGTGAGTGATCAACCCAAAAATTACAAACCACAAACTATAAACCACAAACTTTTCCTATCCTTCCAAATGAATGGTAAACACGATCATCCGGGATTGAATGCCGTCCAACACCCGGCTGTAGTTTAATTTGGTATCGCGGTCGTGCAGGTTGCTTAAACCGTTGCTAACCTTTATTTCAGGCGAAAGAATAAAGCTGGGAAAATAAAAATTAAAGCCCACGCCGGCCTCAACGCCGTAATCAAATCGGTTGATCTTGATCATATCCTCTGCCCGGCGGGCCTTGGCGTTCGATGCCAGATCAATATCAAATTTGCCGCCGCCCAGCATATACAC
>JAEVYV010000397.1 GCA_023392575.1 Bacteroidota bacterium
ACCGGAGCCTGTATTTTGACCGTCACCAGGAAGAAGCCAGGGCCCTGAACAAGGTAAAATCAGAGTTCCGGAATCTGAATGCCGGGCACACTACCGACATTGAGGGAAAGCCCTACCTGAACGGGCACGATCCCGAAGTGATGGGGGCCTTTGTGGATGCGTTTGAAGACAGGCAAACAAAAGAATATTACCGTGCCTATGCCTGGAATCGCCGCCACCAGGAAGAAGAAGAGCGGATTCAAAGCCAGATCCAGCTTCTGTTGGCAGCAGGCGAACCCATAGCCATGGAAGGCCACCCCGACTGGCGGGAGGCGCTTAACCAAACGGTGCGTAACTACACCATCCGCAAAATAACCGAAGCCCTGCCCGAAGCCTACGAGCAATACCGGATGAATGTTTCCATGAACATTTCCTTTTCCCAGCAAGAGCAGAACGGCTACCACGCTGCCCGAAAATCGGTAGTGGAGCAAATACTCACCGGCCGGGAAATGAACGGCGAACCCCGGGATCTGAATTTTTAACCGATAGGGAAGGTTCTTTGTACTACTTCTCTCCCGTTGATATAGAGTTGCTATTTTTGCTTTCTATGAAAAAAGCATTCCGCTATTTTTTTCTTCTTTTGCTGGGCGTTGCCAGCCAGGCCGTGAAAGCGCAAAACCCCGTCAACTGGACCGAGGACCAATTGATGCCGCCGGCGCAACTGGCTCAAAGGCTGCAATCGGGCAAAAATATTCCGGTGCTGTTCAGCATTGGCCCTTCGGCGGTCATTCCCCACTCCATTGATATTGGCATGGTGCAGGAAAAAGAAAACCTGCAGAAACTGGAAAAGCAGTTGCGGTCGGTTCCCAAAGGCAGCACGGTGGTAGTGTATTGCGGTTGCTGTCCCTATGCGCATTGTCCCAATGTGCGTCCGGCCATGGCCTTGCTGAAAAAAATGAAATTCACGCATTATTATTTGCTGGATCTTCCGCACAACATCAAAACCGACTGGATGGACAAGCGCTACCCCACGGGAAAGACAGGAGGAAAGTAAATTATTCCGTTTTCTTTCCGTTCAAATAAACGGCTCTTACGTCAAAGTTTTTATCAAACACCACCAGGTCGGCCTTGGCGCCGGCTTCTATCTTGCCCCTATCACCGGCCTGGATCAACTGCGCCGGGTACAGGCTGGCCATGCGCAGGGCCTCGGCAAGGGAAATGCCGGCATGTTGCACACAGTTGCGCACCGCGGTTAGCTGTGTGAGGTTGGATCCGGACAGGGTGCCGTCAGGCAATGTAAAGCGGTCGTTTTGTTTCACGTGTACATAAGCTCCTTCCAGGTTTTCTTCTACAGCATCGGTAATCAGGAACAACCGCTCCTGCAATAATTTTTTGCTGATGGTGAGGGTTTGGTAATCTACGTGAATGCCGTCGGCAATGATGCTGGCATAAATGTGTGGGGTTTGAAAAACGGCGCCCGGCAAACCGGTGTCGCGGTGGTGCAGGGCCGACATGGCATTGAACAAATGGGTGGCTGTTTGAATGCCGTTGGCAAAGCCGCGGACGCCTTCTTCAAAGGTGGCGTTGCTGTGACCGGCAGAAACCACCACGCCGTTGTCAATGAGCAGGCGCACAATGGCCGGATCAACCATTTCCGGAGCCAGTGTGATCATTTTCACCACCCCCTCCGCTTCCTTGAGCAGGGCTTGTACTTCTTCTATTTGGGGGATTTTGATGTAGTGCTCAATATGGGCGCCTCTTTTTACCGGGTTGAGGTAGGGACCCTCCAGGTGCAGACCCAGCAAAGCCGGGTGCGGATTGTTTTTTACCACCTGGATGGCCTCCCGGAAAATGTCCATGGAGTTGGTGGCCAGCGTCAGCATAAAACCGGTGGTGCCGGATTTCACAAGGGCATCGGCCATGGCCTTCAGGGCCTGGACCGATGGTTTGTCGGAAAACAAATAGCCACCACCGCCGTAGATCTGCAGGTCGATCAATCCCGGCGCAATATAATGGCCAGAACAATCTTCAACAACTGCCTGTTGCGGAAGGGTGGATGGATCGATTAGGGCCTTAATGCTTCCATTCTCTATTAAAACTGCCTTGCCTCTGATTTCCTCCAAACCGGTAAAAACAGTGGCGTTGGTTAATGCTGTGATCATATTGGAAAATTAGCAAACGATGCAAAGGCAAAAGTAAAAAGTCAAAATTAAAAACCTGGAATCTGCAGCTGGCGCTGCTTTTTGACTTTTTACTTTTGAATTTTGATTTCAAAATTATACGCCTGCAATTCGTTCTTTATACGTTGCCAGGGCTTCTTCCAGTCTTTCTTTGGCGGTGGTATCGCCGGGTACATTGTGCGAAGGGTGGATGTGCAGCTTGAACCCTCTTTCCACCAAAATTTCGGCAACGGTGATCACGGTCATCCACACACAGGTAATAAAAGCCATAGTAGAGACCGGACCCAGTTTATCCTGGTGGTTTTTAATGGGCACGGTGGCATCTTCAATGGGCGCACAGGAATCCACAACAATATCGGCAATATCAAAAATGGTTTTGCCGCTGGAATGTCTTGTTTGTTTGCCCTTGGCCGCTGCCGCCGAACCATAGGCAATCACCTTCATGCCTTTCTTTTTGGCTTCCAGCGCCACATCAATATTCACGTTGTTAATGCCCGAATGGGAAAACACCCACATGGTATCCCGGGAATCAAAATTGTAGCCCTTCATAATTTCCACGCCATAGCCTTCTACCCTTTCCAGGAACACAAACTGATGCACCCCCATTTCGCCGGTTATTCGGGTAAAAAACGTCAGGGGCAATTCCACCATGGGGTGAAAACCAACAAAACCGCCAATTCTTGGATACATTTCTTCAATAGGAATGGTGGCGTGTCCGCAACCAAACGTATGCACCCAGCGGCCGGCTTCTATGCTTGCTGCCATCACTTCGGCTGCTTTGCGGATATTGTCCATTTGGGTGTCTTCAATTTGGGTCATTACGTTTCTGGCGTTGTTCAGCCATTGTTTTGCTAACATAGTTTGCTATTTATTTGATTGATGTAATTTTTGGTAAATGAAAAAAAACAGCACCATCATGATCCCTATTTCCACATACGAAACGGTGGTCAGGTGGTGAACGCCGTATTGGTGAACGATCACCCCCATTAGGTAATTGACCAGCATATTGCCGATGAGGGCCACTACAAATACAAAGCTAAACGCCGTGCCCGATAGGGACGCAAAGCGTTCGCCCACAAAACCCAGCATGATGGGGAAGCCCCCAGCCAGCCCGGCCCCGGATAAAATCAATCCGGTTGTAATCAGGGTGTTTGACGTGCCCACCTGCATGAGCAAAACACCCAGGGGCAGCAGTACCAAACAAGCCCACATCATTTTTATCTGCGCCACCGAACGGAACACACTGCCGGTTAACAGCCGCATGACGATCATACCCACAATGTGCAGCGACAAGGCATACAGGGCATTGCTTTCCGTCATGGCGCCTTTTGAAATCAAATAGGTAGTCGTCCAGTTGTTGATGATGGCCTCAAGGCTGCTTTGGCAGAATAGAAAAAACGAGATCAGCAAAAGCAGAGGACTGAAAAGATTGCTCCATTTTACGGCCGGTGCGTTTTTTTTCAGTTTGGCCGGTGGAAATTGTATAAAAAAATAAAGCAAGGCCACGACCAGCGTGAACCATCCGACCACGGCCACAATTTCAAAGGGCTGGAATTTATGCGAGAGCAGGCCTAAGATCAGCGGCATGCCCAGGGCGCCGATGCCAAAGAACACACCCAGCAAGCTTAAGTTAGCGCCTTTGTTTTCCTCGCTGATGTCGGAGACCACGGCATTGGTGGCGCCGTTGATAATCCCTCCGCCCACGCCAAAAACAAAAACGCAAATTTTTAAAACTCCCAAAGAAGCAGCGTAGGCTATGCCTTCGAAGCCGGCAAACATGGCCATGCAGGCCAGGATCAGCAACAGCTTATAGCCATAGCGGTCGCATACGGGACCAAACAACAAAGACCCGGCAAGAATGCCTACGGGCAGAATGGAAAAAAGTGTCCCGGCGGCAATGCCGTCGAGCAGAAACCTGGTTTTCAGGTGCGGCGTAATGGAACCCAGGGTGATCAGGCTGATGCCAAAGAGCAACATACCCAAAAAAGCAGCAATAAAGACCGGCGTTTTTTTATACATGGAATAAGGTGGTTGCTTTGGGGTTTTGTAATGCCAGCCACCCCGCGCCGTACAAACCGGCGCAGTGACCAAGGGCCGAAGGTTCCAGCACTACTTGCTTGATGCTGACCGGCTGGGCCCATTTGGCTGCTTCCTGGTAAATATCGGGGATGAATTTGATGGCCGGGCCAAAAACACCGCCGCCGAAAATGACCTTTTGGGGATTGAACAGACTCACCAGGTTGGCTACGGCCATGCCCCACAATTCAACGCATTGCCGGATCACTTCCCGGGCCACCGCATCGTTTTGTTCGCAGGCCCTGAAAACATCCAGGGCGTTGAGGCGGTCAGCTTCTATATTCCTTAAGAGGCTATTGTCGTTTTGATCTTTCAGCAGCTCTCTTGCCAGTTTGGCTATGCCTTCACCCGAAGCCCTGCTTTCAAAGCAACCACAAGAAGTAAACTTTTCCTGATAGGGTTTTTCCAGCGCCATCCAGCCAATGGCCCCGGCTATATCATGGGCGCCCCGCAGCACCGATCCGCCCGCCAAAATGCCGGCTCCAATGCCGGTGCCCACGGCCAGAAAAATTGCATCCGAGCATCCTTTGGCATTGCCCTGCCACACTTCGCCCAGGATATAGCAGGCGCGGTCGCTGTCAATAACTACCGGAATATTGGGAACCACCGCACTTATTTCATCAAGCAAGGGATAATCTTCCCAGCCGGGAATATTCGGCGCCCACACCGAACCTTTTTGCTGATAGCTGATGCCGGGCACCGACACACCGATGGACGTAATGGAATACGCTGTTTGCGTATCCAGAATGTGTTTGGTTTGCTGCGCAATCAGTGCTCCCACTTCCCTTCCCTTCCTGTTTTGCAGCGCCAGCTTTTCTTCGTACAGAATGCTACCTTCTTCTGAAAAGACGGCTGTTGCCAGTTTTGTTCCTCCAAGGTCTATGGCTAATACAGGCATAGGATGCTTTTGAAGGTGATGGTTAGTTGGTTATGATTTTTTTTTGGCGGCCGGTTTTGTTTTGCTCTCGGCTTCTTTCGCCGCTAACAAATAAATCAATGAAGCCGTTCCATCCATGGTAGGTTCATTCGTGGAATAATCCCCGTAATCGTCGTGGTATACTGCCAGGTTGCTTTGAAAAGGAGCGTATTCGTCCTCGTTATACAGTTTAATGCCGATCAGGTTGTTGTAAATGCTTCCATACACGGGACCGTCTACCAGGCCACCGTCAATGGGATAGTTTTTTAAATGTGTGAAGGCCGAGTGTGGGTCAACCGGCGTGTCGCCCCAAGATGGTAATCCGTACACCATAGAAGTACCCCAAGGATTGCAACCAAACAGCCAGTCTATGTTGGCTTGTTCCAATTCATCAAACTGTTTGTCCTTGGTTAATTGCTTGTACCAGTAACATTGAATAGCAAAGGAAGTTGTAAGGTTATTGCTGCACCAGATAAAAGGAACGCCGCGGTAAAAAGCATTGGTTTTTGCTTTGTTCCACACCGCTTCAATGCCTTGCCTGTAATAGCCAATGATCGTATCTCTTTTTGTGCCTTTCAGCTGTTTAGCTAGTTCATAATGCCCCAGGTTAATGAAGGGATACCATTGATAATGTTTGGCCGTATCGGTGCCTAACCATGGTGTAATGGGCTCCTGCCTTGCATAGTTAAAGGCATCGGCAGAAAGTTTTTGCGAGGCTGCCGCCAGTTCCATATCATCTACCCAGTTTTCTTCTGCATAGATGTATGGCGACACCACGGATACGGTTTGGGTGACGCCGGGCTTTTTCAATGCATAGTTGTAGGCGGTGGAAGCTTTTTGGGAAAGCAGGGCGCTGTACTCGGGGTTCGTGCGGCTGTATATTTTAGAACCCAGGGCAAACGCACTGGTAAATTTGGCAGCGGTGGACGAAGTGCCCTTGGTATCGTTCATGAACTTGCCTCTTTGCTGCGGCTCTCCGTTAATAAAGTACACCGGACGCTCATAGCCTCTATTGTACTGACTGTCCTGTTTGGGCATGCGCATGGAAATATGGTCGCGGTCATCGGCAATTTGGTTGAACATCCAGTCTTCCCGCGGATGCATCTTCAACAGCCAGTCCAGCCCCCATTTGGCTTCGTCCAGCACATCGGCCACTCCGTTTTTCCCATCCAGACCGTTGGCTTGTTTTTCATCGGTGAACACGCCGGGAAAGTCCCGGTACGCTGCCAGCAAATGCCAGGTGGCATTGGCCGAAGTAGTAGAGTATTGCAGGTAATCACTGGCGTCGTGCCAGCCGCCGACCACATCGACGTGTGTACTGTCTTTCATGGGTCCGTACAAAGTATAACCATCTCTTGTATGGCAACTGTCTTTTAAAAACGGATTAAAACCCGTGCGCTGCTGACGCATGTAGCGAAGACAGAAGTCTGCGGCACCTTTATATACCTCACTGCCGATTTCAAACTCGGGCGATTTGGCACTGCCTGCCTGTAAATAATAACGTCCCGGTTTGGTGAACGAAGAAAAATTAAGGCGATAGGTTTCGGTAAAGGGACCATAAGCGCCAAATGCTTTGCCGGCAGATGCACTGAAGGCAATTTTTTTGGTTTTAGCGTCAATCAACTGAAACGTTTTCAGGGTCTTGTTTTCCTTGGAACACCATACAGCCACTTTTACTCCAGTTGGCGTGTAGCCCAACTGGTTGATGCGTATCCAGGAAGATTCTTCGGTGTTGGTAAACGAAATAACGGCAATAAAAAGGGAACAAAGGAGAGCCAGCTTGTACATTCTGTTCATAAGCAAAGGATTGTTTTGAAAACAACAAAGGGCTAATATATTGATATTAGCCCTGAAGAAAAAAAATGTTTGGTAAGGAATCTTTCTATCGTAAACTTTTTGTGCCGGAGCTGAATGCACCGATATGGCTTGCCGGCAACAAGCAAAAAAGTTCGGTGCTTGAAGAGAAAGAGCCCGACCCTGTGCCTAGAAATGAAAGGCTTCGGCCTTCACCACTTCCAGTCTCTTATCCAGATAAAAGATGAAGTTATGCAACTGAAGTTCTGCGGCCACGGTGGTGTCGGGGTTTGTTTGCGTTGGAGCAATCTCAAACCGGTGCTCTATTCGCCAGCGTACATTGGGATCTGCTTCTTTGATTGGTATTAACGCGCCGTAAAAAACCGGTTTATACGCGGCTCGTTTGAAAATCTTGGTGTGGATGTACTCCGAGATATTTTCGTGCGCCAGTGCTGTCGCCGACCGGTTGAGCTGCGCCTTTGTCACAAAAGGCAGCAGCAACAGAATAAGGATGATTCGCATAGCTGAAGGTTTAAGGAAGTACCTCCTGCAGAACAAGTAACGGTGACTGTACTAGAGTAAGTTATCAACAAATAACGGAAGGTGGCGTGTCATATGATGAATGGTGGCCGCCACGTATAGGATAGGATGCCGGGATCAATAAATGGCCACATGGTTCAGATTAAAGAAACCGGCGACAGTACAAATGTTTTTCTGAAAGCACATTTCTGTTTCCGTGCCTGAAATGTTTTTTATGTTCTTTCAGATCTTTTTTTGGACCGATCTTCGGCCGGATAAAAAGAACTCAAGGTCTTTCGTTCTGAAGTATTTCCAATTGCCAGCGGTTGAAGGGAAAAGGGAATGAACTAACTTTAAAGTAGAACATGATTGCTAACGATTTAATTGAATTGAGATGCAACACTCTGAAGAATTTATTAAGCTGGTTGAAGATGCCAAAAGCCGCATTAAAGAAGTATCGGTAGCCGAAACGCAGCAGCGCATGCAGCAAGGAGCCCAATTGATTGATGTTCGGGAAGACCATGAATGGCAGATGGGGCA
This sequence comes from Bacteroidota bacterium, assembly GCA_023392575.1. Classification (GTDB taxonomy): domain Bacteria; phylum Bacteroidota; class Bacteroidia; order Chitinophagales; family Chitinophagaceae; genus Flavisolibacter. The sequence continues at coordinate 8,005 of JAEVYV010000397.1, forward strand.
TGCAAAAAATGCAGTTCATTTGGGCCGGGGGGTGATTGAACGAGATATTGTTGAGAAATTTCCGGATAAAAATGCGGAGTTGATTCTTTATTGCGGCGGTGGATACCGTTCTGCACTGGCAGCCGATAACCTGAAAAAAATGGGCTACTTAAATATAGCTTCCATGGCGGGTGGCTGGAGGGCCTGGAAGGCTGCCCAGGCGCCGGTAGAGCAATTAGCCTAGGGCACGCTTGGCTACATGCTTGTAGGTTAATGCATACACGGTAAAGGCCAGCGCAACGGCAATCCCGCCGGCCAGGCAAAGGCCGTTCCACTGTGCTTTTTTCCAGATCCATAAACCAACTGCCGATCCCAGAGCGGTACCAATAAAACTGACGGTCATGTAAACCGTATTCAACCGGTTGCGGGCCTCGGGGATCAAACCATAAACACGGGCCTGGTTGGACACGTGAACCGATTGCTGGCCCAGGTCAAGTAAAATGATACCGGCAATCATGCCCAGGACAGACGTTCCAAACAGATAAAACAACACAAAACTGCTTCCAACGGCCAGCAGGCCGTAGCCAATAGCCACCCTGGGGTTTCCTTTATCGGCAGAGCCGCCAATCAACGGGGCAATCAAGGCGCCGGCCACCGCCGCCAGGCCAAACAAGCCAATCTGATCGGAGTGGAAATAAAAAGGAGCACCAGCCAAATGCAGAACCATGATGGTCCAAAACATGCCGAAAGAAGAAAAAGTTAAGGCATTGATCAGGGCGGCTTCTCTTAAGATGGGCTGCTCTTTTGCCAACGTGATCAACGACCGCATGAGCGAACCATAGCTGCCGGCAAAGGTTGAGGGCGCCTTTGGAAAAACAAAACGCATGGCGATCAACAAAACACCGGAAATCAGCGCAGCGATCCAAAACATCCCCCGCCATCCCAGCCAGGCACCAATAAAGCCGCTAACGGAGCGGGAAAGCAAAATGCCGATCAGTAGGCCGCTCATCACAATGCCAATGATCCGGCCTTTTTTCTCGGGCGGCGCCAACTGTGCAGACAGGGGAAGGATCAGTTGGGGAACAATGGAGGTGCAGCCAACAAGAAAACTGGCCACGTTCAGCATAGTGAGCGAGACAGACAAGGCCGCCATAATAAGAGCCGCCACCGCTAATAAAGTTGTGATCACAATCTGTGTCCGCTTCTCCATCATATCGCCCAGGGGAACAAAGAACAGTAACCCCAGGGCATATCCCAGTTGGGTATAAAAGGTTATGGCGCCGGCCTTGCTTTCCGCTACGCCAAATTCTTTGCTGATAAGGACCACCAGGGGTTGGCAATAATAAATATTGGCAACAATCAGTCCTGTGCATACCGCCATGAACAAAACCTGCCACTGCTGAAGCGTATGTGTTTTCATTTTGGGGAGCAAAAATATGGGAATGGCCGCAGTGAACGTCTGGCATTGCTGCTGATCAGGCAGTCAGGGCCACTACTTTTTTTTCCCTGCTGCTTTGAAAAGCGGCTTCAATGATGCGGATGACATCAAGAGCCTCTTCGGGTAAAACCGGCACAGCTTTATGGTTGCGAATGGACTGGTACATGCCTTCATAATAGTCCAGGTAATTGCCCCTTTCAGACGATACATATTCTTTAATTTCTGTGCCATCCACTACCGTATGCAATAAACCTTTTTCGTGTGCCGGTTCAATGCCCCAGCTTTCCTTGTCAGGCAGCAAGCCGGCCTGCAGGGCTTTTTCCTGTACATCTGTTTTGTGTTTGATGAAACTTCCCTGTGTGCCGTGAATGATATAACCGGGTATGGGTTCCTTCACCAGGTAGCTGCAGCGCAACCGTACCCGCTGGCCGGGATAATACAAAAGCACTTCAAAATAATCGTCCACTTTTGAGTGAGGGCGGATGATTTGTATGTCTGCAAAAACGGCCTGCGGCATTCCAAACAATTGCAGGGCCTGATCAACCAGGTGCGAGCCCAGATCGTATAAGGCGCCCCGGCCCGGTCCCGGGATTTCTTTGTGCACCTTGGGACTCAAGCTTTGGTTGTAACGGTCGAAATGAAATTCTGCTTCTACGATTTCTCCGAGCAAATCCTGATCAAGAATCTTTTTTACGGTTTTGTAGTCGCTGTCGTAGCGGCGGTTGTGGTAAACAGAAAGGCACTTGTTTTGCCTGCGGGCCAGCGCTATCAGTTTGTGTGCTTCATCGGCCGTAACGGTAAAGGGTTTTTCAACAACCACATGCTTGCCGGCCAAAAGCGCTTTTTCCGTGTATTCGTAATGCGTATAGTTGGGGGTGTTTACCACCACCAGTTCCACCTTGGGATCACTCAGCAGTTCTTCCAGCGAACGGTAGGTTTTTACGCCTTCGTATTTTTCCTGTGCCAGGTTTTTGGTTCGTTCCCAAACGGCGTAAAACCTGAAGCCGGGATGCACATGGATGAGGGGAGCATGAAAGACAACACCGCTCATGCCAAACGAAAGAAGGGCTGTATTGATTGGTTGCATGGTTTTCCTGTTTGGTGCAAACTAAAACTTATTCTTAAAACCTGCCGGCAACACCTGGTAATTCCGTTTTTTGGCAGCAGCATATTTTTCCTGAATGACAAGGTGCATGGGCTTTTCGTGCACCTTGCTTTCCAGCCATGAAATAATATCAAGGTAAGCAAAGGCTCTTGTCTCAAACCGGTTTTTCTCCAGTCCCTTGATCTTGCTTAACAGTTTTTCAAATTCGGGTTTTAGCTTTCTGGGTGATAAATGAAAAGTGTTGCGGATGAAGGCAAACATTTCTTCCTCTACCACGGTCAGGTTTTCCATTTTGGCCATATAGCGGTAAACCGATTTGGTGAGGTATTCCATTATGCCGTAATTGCCCAGTTCGTAATGGGCCAGTAAATGCATCAGCCGGGCATAACACTGCAGGTCGTTCCGCAAATCTACTTTCCAGTGAATGATCTTGTGCAGGTAGTCGATGCAGGTTTTATAATCCTGGTTGCCAAAATACAGCGAAGCTATTTTGTAGTAAAACACCAGTATGCGGTGCCGGTCGAGGTAGAGGGAATATTCCTCCAGTTTCTCTTCAATATAGGCTACGAGGGACAGGCCCTCCTTAAATGTGCCCAGCATAAAATGCTGGTTCATTCGGGCGGTGTTCAGGTAGACAAATGTCTGGATGCGGTTGTTGTCGTTGTGATTGGCCGTGTCGGAGCCGGCAAACTCGCTGAACTGTTTGAGCACTTTTTCAAACTGCTGGTAATTCCTCAGGTCGAAATGCGCATTCAGCAGGTTGTGCGTTCCCTTGATGTAATGACCGGTTTCCACCTTGATCATTTGCGGCTGTTCGTGAAACAGGTCCACCCATTTTTGCGTGTAGCGGTAATACATCAGAAAATCCTGCCGGATGAAGGCGTACCAGCCATAGCTTTGATATAGGTACAACCTTTCGTAAAAACCCGTTTGGAAATATGCTTTGAGCGGCAGGGCTTCTTTAAAAAAAATTCGAACGTCTTCTTCGTCCGCTTCATTCCGGGCATGCCCGTTTTTTACATACCAGCTATACAA
>JAEVYV010000400.1 GCA_023392575.1 Bacteroidota bacterium
GTTCAATGCAGTATTCAATTTCCGGTACTCCGGTTAGTTCCCGGGCTTTTCGGTCAAAATCAACCAGGTCATCGCTGTTATACGAATTGTCCAGGGAAAGCATGGGCACCAAATGCTGTACGGTTGGAAACTCCTTGGTTAGTCCCTTTGCCACTCTTTGGGTGGGAGAGTCGGGTACAATAAGGTCGGGGTTTTCTTTCTCCAGCGCCCCCAGTTGTTTAAACAGGGTGTCGTACTCAAAATCCGAAATAAGCGGATCGTTTTCGATATAATAGCGGCATTCGTGAAACCGCAGCACTTCTCTTAAAACATCAATATCCTTTGTGCCGACCTTCTGTGCCTTGATTTTTTGCAGAAGTTCAAACGTTTTATCCTGTAGTTGTTTGGTTTTGTTGGCTGTCATAACGGCTGTAAAAATACAAGAGTGGCTTTACATGCCGGGACGGAGTTTTTTCAAAGAAATACTGGGTTTTTGGTGCGTACGGTTATCTTTAAGGGAAACACAGGCCATGAAGACATTGCGGCTATTTTATTTGGCTGCCCGTGACGGTTTTATAACCCATGCGTATCTGTCGGCGGTAGGAGGTTTTGACGCAAACACGCAGGTGGCTACTAGTAGCATGCCGCTTTCGGATGCCTGGTACAATTATCCAAGCAGCACTACATTTGCCGCTGCAGGGCCGGCGCAAGCATTGTTCTGTTAGCCGGGACGTTTCCTGCATGTGTAAACAAAAACGCCAACGATCCAACCCGCACCGGCCTGATGAAAAACCTGAATGTGAAAAAGGAATGGATCATTTAAACGGATCACCAAACAACCCAAACCATACCGTTATAGTACAATAACAACATATGCAAAAGTCAGCATTGAAAACCGCCGTTACAGAAAAAAATAGCCATAAAGAGTATTTCAATATCGCCCTTTCGGTGGACTGTGTCATTTTTGGTTATGAGGAAAAGCAGCTGAAAGTGCTTTTGATCAAGTCCGATCTCAAGGAGTTTGAGGGCCTTTGGTCGCTGTTGGGCGACCTGGTCCAAACCAAAGAAGATCTGGAAAGCGCTTCTTACCGGGTGCTGCAGCAACGAACCGGCTTGCGGGATGTGTACCTGGAACAGGTGTATACGTTTGGCAATACCGGCAGGCACCCATCGGGCCGTGTGGTGACAACAGCCTATTATTCCCTGGTGAATATCAAAAGCCACAAACTTCAGCTGACGCACAACGAACTGCACTGGCACCCTGTAGCGGATATTGGCAAAATGGCGTTTGATCATAAACTCATTTTAGAAACCTGCCTACAGCGCCTGCGGGAAAAGGTGTTGGAGCACCCGGTCATTTTCAACCTTTTGCCCGAGAAATTCTCCTTAAGGGAACTGCAGGACCTCTACCAGGCAATTTTGGGCCAGGAGCTGGACCGCAGAAACTTCCGAAAGCGCATCACCCTGAAGAACTGGCTGGTCGACCTCAACGAAATGGAAGAAGACGTGCCCCACCGGCCCGGCAAGCTTTACAAACTAAAGACTGGGCTGAAGGCCCATCACCAGGCCCCAAAAACAAAGGCGCCGAAAACCAGCGCATAGCCTTTGCTGTTATAAAGGAGGGTGAAGGAAAAATCCTTAGGCGGCCCGTGGGCTTCCTTGTTTTTTACGCGACGTCTTTTTGGCGCCCGATGATAAAGGCAATGATTTCTTCCAGGGGAACAGCAATCCGGCTCAGGGCATCGCTGATATCGTCCCGGCTTACCTGGGCCGCGAAGGAGGGGGTCTTTAATTTTTTCTGAATGCTTTTCACGTCCATGCCTTCATAGCGGGTGGGCCGGATGAGGGCTGCGGCATGAATAAAACCCGATAGTTCGTCGAAGGCATAAATCATTTTGTCCATGACGGTTTGCGGCTCCACCCCAAAATGCCGCGGGCCATGCGAGGCAATGCACTGAATGACCGAAGGGTCGATCTTTCTTTTTTCCAGTTCTTCGATAATCACCCGGCAATGTTCCGTCGGGTGTTTTTCCCAGTCGGCATCGTGCAAAAGACCGGCCAGCCACCACTTGTGGGCCTCCTGTTCCGAAAGGTGTTCCCGTTCCAAAGCCCAGGCCTTCATGACCGCCGCCACCTGTTTCATGTGCAACCGCAGGCGCTCATTGTCAACCCACTCGTGGAGCAAGTGCAAGGCGTCCGCTTCCGGGAGCACATTGCCGGCATTTTTGGGATCGCCAAAATTGTTTCTGCCCAAAGGCTGTATTGCGTCTGCCATCATTCGTTCTTTAGGGCAATATACAACGCGGTTGGGATTAAAGCCTGCTCCTGTCTGTAAAGCATGTAGCACGTATGGGCGGTTAAGCTGCCGTAAAAACGTTGCGCAAGATTGTTTTTAAACTTTGCCTCCTTCAGATAGCGGTAAGTTTTCTATTTTCGGTAAAAATCATTTGACCCCATGATAAAAAATTGCCTGCTTGCTGCGCTGATTTTTGCGCTTGGTTTTGGTTGTACCTCGTCTAAAAAATTGTCTGCCGAAAAAGAAATTTCCATTGTTCCCCGCACACAATGGCAGGCCGCGGCACCCAAGCCCTTTAAAGAGCAGGTGCCGCAGCGCATTACCGTGCACCACGAGGGCACCCGCCTGGAGCTGACGGACGATGCCGCCCGGAAGATCAAAAACATACAAACCTGGGGCATGGGGCCGGACCGGAACTGGGCCGATATTCCCTATCATTTTTTGATTGCACCCGACGGAACGATTTACGAGGGAAGAAGTGTGTACACCGTTGGGGAAACCGCCACCGAATACGATCCTACGGGCCACTTGTTGATTACCTGCCTGGGCAATCTGGAACAGCAGGAAGTAAGACCGGAACAACTAAACGCCTTGATCAGGCTGATTGCCCATTGCAGTAAGAAGTACAATATTTCCACAGAAACCCTGGCCACCCACCGCGATCATTCAAAGCAAACCTCCTGCCCGGGAAAAAACCTCTATGCTTATTTTGAAAGCGGATACATAAAAGAGCAGCTCAAAACGCTGCAGCGGGACTAGTGGCTTAGCCGGTAAAACAGGAAGGGAGCAAAACCCACCCACAAGGGAACCAAAATCCACAGCCGGCCTTTTAAAAGATTGTAGTCTGCCAGCAGGGTAGTCCAGGACTGGCCCTGCCACCGCCCAAAGCCAAATTCAAATGCCAGCGTCAGCAAAAGCCAGAGCAAGCCAACCGCAAGCGCCTGTGTGGAGGAGGCGGGGGCAAACCGTTTCATCGCCCAGGCTATATAAGCCGCAAAAAAAAGAATAAGGGAGAGGGTGGACAGCTGGTGTGCGGCAAAATTGCCAGTATATTTTTTCAGGAAGGCTTCCCGCAAAACGCCATTGCCAATGGCAATCAGCAGCATGGGAAACCACAAAAGAAAATAAAGAAACATGGCTTGTTTTATTGAGGCACAAAATTGCCTTTTGCCAACAAGACTTTACCTGACTGTGATCAACCGCAGCCATGACAAACGCAGATAAAATCAACCAATCTCCTACCACTCCATCAATTCCCAGGCGCTGATATAGGCATCGTGGGCCTGGGCATAGGCAATGAAATCAGCATAAAAAGAAAATCCCGAAAGGGTGGCGCTGTCGCCCACGACCACCAGTTTTTTGCGGGCACGGGTCATGGCCACATTCATCCGGCGCACTTCGGAAAGAAAACCGATAACGCTGTCGGCATTGCTGCGGGCCAGGCTGATGTAGATTACCTCTCTTTCCTGTCCCTGAAAGCTGTCAATGGTGTTTACAGAAATAAACGCCCCGGCCTCCTGTAAAAGCGGATCGGAAAGCACCTGTTCTTTCAGCAGTTCCACCTGATGCCGGTATGGAGAAATAACGCCTATGGAAGGAAAGTGGTCTGCCGTATAAATGTTTTTCAGCGTGGAAACCAAACTCCCCAACTGCTGGAGCAAAAAGCGGGCTTCCTCGGGGTTGGAAATCCGGGTGCCTTCCAAAACTTCCTCAAATCCACAGCCCGCTGTGTCGATGAACAACAGGGGCTTGTCGCCGGCAAACAACAGGTGCTGGGCTACCGAGGGGTGCGGTTGTAAGCGGTCCTGGTAAAATTCCCGGGAAGAAAAACCCATAATGGTTTGGTGCATGCGGTATTGTTCTTCCAGCAGAACTACGGCCTCGGGGTGAAGGGAAACGAGTTTTTCCATGAGGGTAAGGTTTAATCCTGCCCGGGCGGCCTCGGCCGATTTAATGGTGGGGGGCAGCTGGCAGTGATCGCCGGCCAATACCAGTTTGCGGGCTTTTACAATGGGGATCCAGCAAGCCGGTTCCAATGCCTGCCCGGCTTCATCAATCACCACCGTATCAAATTTTCGGTTCCCGATGGAATAATGTGCGGCCCCTACCAACGTGGCGGTAATGACCTGGGCCTGGGACAGGATATTTTCTGCAATATATACCTCGGTTTTTTCCACCTCCTGCCGCAGGCTTCGGGCTTCTGCAAAAAGGGCTTTTCGCTGCTCCCGTTCGGCCGCGCCAAAATTTCGTTTGTATTTCTGTGCCAGATCGCGGTATTCGGCCACCTGCTTTTTCAGCCGCTTGATTTCTTTGCTGCCGGGGTGGGCTGCTATTCGTTCGTCCAGCGTGAGGGAGAGTTGCTTTTCGCTAACCCTCGCGGGGTTGCCAACCCGAACTACGTTAAGTCCTTCATTGGAAAGCTTTTCGCTGAGCAGGTCCACGGCGGCATTGCTGGGGGCTGTTACCAGTATTGGGGGATGGCTGTTTTGAACCAGGGTTTTTATGGCCTGAACCAGCGTGGTTGTTTTACCCGTGCCCGGCGGTCCGTGCACAATGGCCAGGTCATTGGCCGATAAGATTTTTTTAACGGCAGCCTGCTGGGCCGGGTTTAACGAAAGAGATGAGTGGTACGACGGCGCAAGATGAAAATCCGGTTTTTTTGCACCGGTCAGGATCTGAACCAGCGCTCCCTCCTGCCTTTTTTCGGCCAGAACCGATGCGTACTGAAGGGCTGATTCCATTTCGGCATAACTGTTTTCATCAAATAAAGCATCAATGCCCAGCTTACCCCGGCGGGTCCAATCAGGCAGCTCATCGGTACGTAAAGAAAGTTTCAAAGAGTTGCCGCTGACATGCGAAATGGTGCCTTCAAGGCGGTCGTTCTGTGGGTCGTGTTGAGAAAACAGAACGGCCGACATTCCAAAGCGAAGCTGGTGAAGCACCTCCTGGTGCGTGGTTCGCTCTACTTCCACGGTCAGATAATCGCCCCGGCCCAGTTCCGTGCCTCTGATGGCGATGGGGTACCAGCTCATCCCGTTTTCCCTGCGTTCGGAAACAGGAAGCGTATGGGTAAGCTCTTCATAGGATTTCCGGTCTTCTTCTTTTTCTTTTTGAAGCAACTCCAGCAGCCTCTTAAAATAATGCATCGGGCAAAGGTAAGTCCTGATGTGGTGGATTTTTGGACCGGCCTCTGCTACCAAAAATCATTTAAGCCAACCCAGCGTTAATGTTTGCAGTTCTTTGGCAGAATGTTTGAAACAAATGCTGAGGATGCAAACCTTTTGTTTAACACTAAATGTAAAAAGATGAAATGCAAACTCCTTAGTCTGGCAGCGGCAACGATTTTATTTTTCTCCTGCGGTACCACTTATACCAGTACCACATCCAATGCGGCCATGGGCTTGCCCCAAAATGTCCGAAACAGTTTTATTACCCTATACCCCGATGCCAGCAATGTAAGCTATACGCATTTTGATGCGGCCACCGCTCCCATTGACTGGGAGTTGGCCGGGTGGACCGCACTGGGCACAAACGATTACGTGGTTACGTTTGACCAGGGCAACCAAAAGTATTACGCCTGGTTTGACGCTAACGGGGCCTGGGTGGGCACGGCCTATGCGGTGAATGCCACCATGCTGCCCCTGGCGGTGTCCAATCTTTTAAGGGAAAAATACGATGCCTATACCATTGAATCCATTCAACGGGAAAGCTGGAAGGATAAGTCGGCTTATGAAATCAAGCTGAAAAGCACAGATGACACCAAGGTGAAATTACTGGTCGATGCCAGTGGAAACATCATAAAAGAAAAATCTGCATAGACAAGTAGCCGCTCGTCATGCTGAAAAGGCCCGCCATTCACGGCGGGCCTTTCTGCGTTTTACGCTGGGGTTACAACCAGCAAAAAGTTGAGCCGGATCAAAATGGGGATTGTTTGCTTAGCCAATAAAGAGGTTTTTTGTTAAGGATTGATAAATGCAGTCAAAATTTTTATTGAAAATCAATCGATTGCAAAGGTGTCTGTAAAATTTCTCATTCAAATTCTTGGTTTGCATGTGCCTGCCGGCCTATCTTCGCGCCTCAAAATTTTAAAAGCCCCGGGGGATGGCCCGGGATAAATTTCAAATCATGAGCAAATTACATTTTACAACCAAACATGCGAATGCGGCTACCGTGCAACGTAACTGGTATGTTGTGGACGGTACCAATCAAACCGTGGGACGTATGTGCTCTCGTATTGCTGCGATCCTTCGCGGTAAGAACAAGGCATACTACACCCCTCACGTTGACTGTGGCGACTATGTGATCGTTACCAATGTGGACAAAGTGAAATTCACCGGGAATAAACTGGAAGAAAAAATTTACGACCGTTTCACCGGTTATCCGGGTGGCCGCAGAGAAGAAGTAGCCAAGGATCTGTTGAAGCGTCGTCCCGAAGTGATTGTTGAAAGGGCCGTAAAAGGTATGTTGCCTAAAAACCGCCTGGGCCGGCAGATGTACAAAAAACTATTTGTGTACGCTGGTGATCAGCATCCGCACACTGCACAACAACCTAAAGAATTAAAATTCTAAAACCAAGCTGTCAGTAGTTCGCCATCAGCCTCTGCTGATTGCTGAAAGCTGAAAGCCGAAAGCTATAAAACATGGAAAAGCAAAAAAATAGTGTTGGCCGCCGTAAAGAAGCTGTTACAAGGGTATTCATCTCTCGTGGCACAGGCAGCATCACTGTAAACGATAAAGATTACAAACAATATTTTTCACTGGTATACCTGCAAAACCAGGTGTTGCGTCCTTTGCAAACCATTGAAGCCGCCGATAAATTTGATGTTAAGATCAATGCTGCCGGTGGTGGGGTAAAAGGCCAGGCCGAAGCCGCCATGCTGGGTATTGCCCGTGCTTTGGTAGAAGTTAATGCCGAGTTCCGTCCGGCCCTGAAGGCCGCCGGCTTGCTGAAACGTGACCCACGTTCTGTGGAACGTAAGAAGTTCGGTAAGAAAAAAGCCCGCAGAAGCTTCCAGTTCTCTAAACGTTAATGAATTAGCTATCAGCAATCAGCTCTCAGCCTTCCGTCTTTTGTACTGGCTGATAGCTGAAAGCTGAAGGCTGACAGCTTAAAAAACATTCAAAACATTCAACAATAACTCAAATGGAACAAAACACTTCGTTACAGCAGCAACTCCTTGAAGCAGGTGTACATTTCGGTCACCTGAAGAAGAAGTGGAATCCAAAGATGTTGCCTTACATCTTCGCCGAGAAGAAAGGCATTCACATCATTGATCTTAATAAAACGGTAGAAGGCTTGCAGGAAACCGCAGCCGCTTTAAAACAAATTGCCCGCAGCGGAAAGAAAATCCTGTTTGTTGGTACCAAAAAACAGGCTAAGGACATCGTGACCGAATGTGCCCAGCGGGTAAACATGCCTTATGTAACCGAGCGTTGGCTGGGTGGTATGCTTACCAACTTCAACACCGTTCGTAAGAGCGTGAAGAAAATGCAAAGCATTGAAAAAATGCTGGGCGATGGTTCTTTCGACTCAATCACCAAAAAAGAGCGTTTGACCCTGAGCCGCGATAGGGACAAAATGGAAAAAGTATTGGGTGGTATTGCCCAACTGGGTCGGGTACCGGCAGCTTTGTTCATTGTGGACATTGGTCACGAGCACATTGCGCTGGCCGAAGCAAAGCGCCTGGGCATCACAACCTTTGGTGTGGTAGATACCAACTGCGATCCCAACAAGGTTGACTTCTCCATCCCTGCCAACGATGATGCTACCAAATCCATTGCCATCATCACCAACTACATCACGGCTGCTATTGCCGAAGGTTTGGCTGAGCGTCAGGCCGCTAAGGACGAAGAAGGTGACGAAAACGTGGATCAGGAAAACGAAAAAAGAGCCGCCCGCCTGGAAGCTGAAGCGCAAGCCGAAGCCGGTGGTCGCGGCCGCGGTGGCCGTGGCGGACAAGGTGGTGGTGCCGGTCGTGGTCCTGGCGGAGCCGGAGGTGGTGGTCAGCGTCGTCGCACTCCTGGTGGTGCCGGTGGCGGACAGCGCCGTCCTGGTGGTGGCAGATAATTTGCCCAAATGCTGATGTGCTAATTTGAGAATGCTTAGCGCATCAGCCTTTAAACATGCAATAGTTCTTTCGTATAGTTGAAAGATGGGGTTACCGGCAGAGTGCTGCTATTAGGCGCCTGTTGTGTCACTCCCTTCAACGTTCAGAACTCTATTGAACAGTAAAGTGGAGGTTTGAACTTGCCGAACTTGTCAAAGGACATGTTCAAATTTTCAAATTGTTGAATTTTCAAATTGATTTTCTATGTCAACTGTACAAATTACAGCTCAGGATATAAACAAACTGCGTCAGGCAACCGGCGCCGGTATGATGGATTGCCGCAAAGCCCTGACCGAAACCAACGGTGATTTTGAAGCCGCCATTGATTGGTTGCGCAAGCAAGGTCAGAAAGTGGCCGCCAAGCGCAGCGACCGGGAAGCCAAAGAAGGGGTGGTGATTGCCAAAACCACTGCCGATAACAAAACCGGTTTCATTGTAACCGTTTCCTGCGAAACAGATTTTGTTTCTAAAAATGCAGACTTTGTAGCCTTTGCCCAAAGCATTGCCGATGCGGCGGTGGCCAACAATGTTAAAAGCGCAGAGGAATTGAACGAAGCAACGGTAAACGGCGCCAAAATTTCCGACCTGATCAACGACAAACTGGCCTCTATTGGCGAAAAAATCGGCGTTGCCCGGTTCGAAAGAGTAGAAGCGCCTTATGTGGCTTCTTACATTCACGGTGCGTACCGCATGGGTGTGTTGGTGGGCTTCAATAAAGAAGTAGACGAAGCCGCCGGTAAGGATGTGGCCATGCAAATTGCAGCCATGAACCCCGTGGCTGTTGATGCGGCTTCCGTGCCTGCCGAGGTCGTGGAAAGAGAAAGAACCATTGTGATGGAGCAAATGAAAGCCGATCCGAAAATGGCCGGCAAGCCCGAGGAAATGATCGCCAAAATTGCCGAAGGAAAATTAAACGCCTTTTTCAAGGAAAGCACGTTAACCGCCCAGGCTTTTGTAAAAGACGGCAGCAAATCGGTTGGTGATTACCTGAAAAGCATTGGCGCAGATGTGACAGTGACCGAGTTTAAAAGAGTAGCGTTAGGATAATATTATTTGCAATAAGTAAGCGAGAAGCTCCCCAATTTTGGGGAGCTTCTCTTTTTGATTCAACTTATTTTATTGTTTTAAATAAATAAATACTGAATCAGCACTAGGGCGAGTCGTTGGTTGTTTTTGAATCCACCACAATAAAAGTCTTTGAGGACGTTGAAGCGACTCCCCGGGTTGATATAAATATCCGGAATCAGTTGGGCTAACAATTATAAACTCACGGGCAAGAAAACGTCTTCCCTTGTTATCCTTAATATAAATTGCTGCTATGTCTTTAGGGCTATAATTATTAGGGAAATCAATCCTTGGAGACCAACAGCATAAAAATGAATCAGGAAAACCAGGTTCTCCGCCTATATAAGGATAGGTTTTCCAATCATCTTGTTGTAGCTTGAAGCCAAACCAAAGGGCCATAGGAACAGTTTGTGTTGAGGTGTCTGCACTAGTCGGCACCAGTTGTCGGCCAGAGCTAGCCGGCACAAGTTGTTGGCTAGATGAGACAACGGTTTTCTTACAAGATGAGCAAATCATTATCACCAAGAAGAGTGTCTGTAATATATGTTTCATACTAAGCAATTTTAATACTACACTCAATTTTCTTGCAAGGCATGTGTCGATACCCATTCCCCGATACGGTGACCTTGTTCTTTGCCCTTCAGGCAGGCTTCGCGGAAATGAATCCCGAGATACATTCTTGATATTGCATTTTCACTGGCCGCTTGGGATAAGCTGGTAAAGCTTCTTGTGGAGTTCTCAGCGGGAAAACCAGGAGGGGCTGAGGAGCTGGTAAAGGAAAACGAAAAATCATCTTTATTAAAAAAGCGCCTGATAACTTCTGCCGCTGCACCGCCGGCTGCTGCATGTGCAGAAGGATAGTCGGGAGCGGGAGGTGTAATAAATGCCGTTATATCCCAGGAAGCATCCCCCGTTGTGCCGGGGCTTGCCCCAAGATTGTTTAACTGTATGGCAGTAATGGGCCGCCAGAAATAGTAGTGCATCTTTGCGTCAATGCTTGCAATGTAGGTATCAGCTTCAGCTATGTGCAACTGCGCCAGCAGCCGTGCTGCTTTCCAGGCGTCTAAATTTTTTTGTGCAAATATCGTTCGGGCTATCGTGTTCCAGCCTAAGGGTGGATTCTCGGCCCAGAATTTGGCAAAATGTGTCTGATCGGGAGTGCGGTCAGGACAGGCAGCGCAGCCTAAATGTTTTATTTCTTTGTAATCAGCTATATATTGTTGGGTTTGCACCGCCAAAGCCACATTGCTTTGCCCGTAAGGCGGGCCGGGGCGGAATTGGGAACCGGATGTCAGTATAAAGGGTGTTACATGTTGCCAGCCCACTGCATCAACCGTTCCATATATGGGTAAGCCGGGGATATTGAAGGGAGGTGTCCAGCGGTATTCTCCCGGTCCTGTTCCTTCAGGAAAGGTATAAGCAATGTTCTGGGTCCCGTCATTCGTTCTTTTTTCCAGGATGGCCTGCGCAGCGGCATGACCTAAGGCAATACCTTTTGTTTTTGCTGCCCCATCCGCAATGCCATTTAAGGATTGAGCCAGCAAGTGGTGAATGTAGGTTTCGACCGGTAAGGGAGTGGCGTTGGCCGGCGGGTTTAATTTGCCGAAAGAATATACAATTACGTCATAGGCAGCCTGTGAAACGGCTGCATCCGGATCGGCATCCTTATCTTTTGCATTCAGCGCATACCATTTGTATTTGGGCACAATATTATTAAGTGCATCATACATGGCGATATTGACCATTGCATAATATCTCGATTCCCAGAAAGGAGTAATGGGGGGTGGCTGAGGCGTATTCCTTACCACATAAGTGCTGGCTTCATTCCAACGCAGCACCATCTCGGGGCTTACAGTGCCAATGCCTTTGCCCTTGTTTTCAAACCTTGCACTGGACTGGGGGTCGGTAGATGAACCGGGATTTTTTATTTCTTTCTGACAGGAAGTTAAAAGGGTAAGCGCTGAAGCGATCAGTGCAGCAGACAGTTTTGTTGCCTTAGTTACTTGGTACCACATAAAACGATTTTATAGCAAGGTAGATGGAGTGGCAGCCATAAAAATTTTTAATCGCCGAACGAAAGGAATACAGGACATAAAGCCATAAACTCCAACGGAAGCTATAAGTCATAAAAACGAAACGTTCATCGGCAAAGTAGGTTGTTTGTCGTTTAGGCATGGCGGTTTTAGGAATAGTTCCGGTAATGAAGTAAATTGTATAAGAAGGGTTGTTGCTATGTACAAGGAAAATGCATTTGTGTTCTCGCCTCAATACAGGGTACACCGTCATGTGATTTTCTGGGCTGTGCATATTTTAATTTTCTCCTTTCTTTTTCGAAGCGCAGAGATTTCATTTTTGATCCAGTGCGGATTATCAACATTATGGGTGCCGGCCTTTATTTTATATGGGTATTCTATTATGTATGTGTTTATTCCCCGGTTGCTTCTGAAGGAAAAATACTTTCAATTTGCAGGTCTGCTTTTTGTATGGGCCATTGGGGGTTATTATTTTAATTATTTATTCAGAACCGCAGTGCTTTTCCCTGTATCAGACTGGGTACACTACAAAACGGGGAACAGAAATCCCTGGGCCACGAACAGCTATCTTTCCATGAATGTGATGGCGGGTTTCGGAAGCATGATTGTTTTGTTTAAGTACTGGATAAAAAAACAAAGGGAATTTCTTACCGCTGAGAAAGAAAAAATAAATGCTGAATTGCAATTGCTAAAGGCTCAGGTACACCCGCATTTCTTGTTCAACACGTTAAACAATATCTATTCCTTTTCCTTGGAAAACTCACCCAAGACCTCCCAGATGGTATTGCAGCTTTCATCCCTGCTCGGGTATGTTTTGTACGATTGCAGGTCTAATGAAGTATGGCTGGAAAAGGAACTGGAGATCATGAAGAGCTATATTAATCTGGAAAAAGAAAGATATGGCAACACCCTGGACATTTCTTTGAATTTGGAAGGCGAGATAAAGGATAAAAGTATTGCTCCTTTGCTGCTTTTGCCTTTTTTGGAAAATGCTTTCAAGCACGGCACGTCCCAACAGCTGGAGAAGCCCTGGCTCAGTATGGATGTGTCCGTGAAGCAGGAGGTGTTTCGCTGCAAAATCGTGAACAGTAAAAATGAAACAGCTGCTTACCATGAAAAGGGTATCGGGATTGGGAATGTACAAAAAAGACTGGCTTACCTGTATCCTGGTAAACATGAACTGAAGTTAATGGATGAAGGCAGCTTTTTTGTGGTTTCCCTGGTGCTGGAACTGAAACAGAGCCAGGGAAACCAGAACCATATAATACCTGTCCGGTTAAGAAGCGTTGAAAATTAACTGTATGAAACTTCGTTGCCTGCTTATTGATGATGAGCCCCCGGCTTTAAAGGTTTTGCAGAACCACATTGCCAACCTGCCCGGGCTCGAAGTGGTGGGCCTGTGCAAAAATGCGGTAGAGGCCCTGGATGTATTGCATGAAAAAACGGTGGATCTTGTTTTCTTGGATATTAAAATGCCAAAGTTGCTGGGTACAGATTTTTTAAAAACCCTTTCCTCTCCGCCCAAAGTGATATTTGTAACCGCTTATCGTGAATATGGAGTGGATAGCTACGAACTGGATGCAATAGATTATTTGGTAAAACCGGTTTCCTTTGAACGATTTGTAAGGGCGATAACCAAAGCCAAAAGAGTGATGGGCCACGAAGTGATCGTTCAAACAGAAGAATACAAGCGAAATCCTGAAGCCTTTGTATACCTGAAAGTGAACAGGCATATGCAGAAAATTCTGGTAGAAGAGATCCTTTATATCGAAAGCTGGAAAGATTATGTAAAAGTTTTTTTAACCACTGGTAAGTCTTTTTTGGTCAAGCAATCCATCAGTTCAATGGAACATCTTTTATCGGAACATAGTTTTTTGCGGGTTCATCGTTCCTTTATGGTTTCCATCCGGAAGATATCCGGTTACAATAATTCTTCCGTTCAGTTAGGGACAAAGGAGATCCCCGTTGGCCGTTTGTATAAACAGTCGGTAAAGAATACTATTAATACACAATAAAAATTTTCACCTCACCCTAAAAGCTTACTCTAATGCCCAACTGGCTTATCCATCGGGCACTGTTGCCGGGAGCTGTGCTGGATTGCATAGAGTAAACCTTGCCATTAATCGGCTTAAACTGGTATTGAGGTGTCAATGTATTAGGAGCAAACCCGGCAAAGGTAATCAAGGCGTAATTGTCAAAAGAAAGCGAATAGGTTCTTCCCCAGTTTTTGTTTAGCAAATTGGTGAAATTGAAAATATCATAGATCACGCTAATAATGGTTTCTTTCTTGTTTAATTTGGTTTTGAAATCCTGTTGGATTCGAAGGTCTACCGTATGGGTGAAGGGCAATCTGGCTCCATTCCTTTTTGCAAACTGGCCCCGGTGTTTGTTCAGGTACCGGTCGGCCTCAATAAAGGCATCTAGCAATTGTTTTTGCTGCTTCCCGGTATAGGTAATTCCATCAACCGTATTCGGCACAAAGAACATATGGTTCAACTCTTCCCGGGTAGGAATGTAAATAAGGTCAAAATCCGACGGCCCGGCATCGTTGACCAGCGAGTTTGCGTAAACATAACTGTAGGGCTGCCCCGACTGTCCATTGTAAAAGAGGGAAACCGCTGTGGAGGTTGTGTGTTTCCAGTAATCAAATTTTTTATAAAAGCTACCATAGACACGATGTCCCGGGTCCATATCCGACAACGAAAGGGAGGTGAAATTTTTTCCATTTACAGTTTCACTTTGCACCCATTGGTCTTCAAGGGGGCCGGCTGTGGCATAGGGTTCAAACAAAGCCACTGAATGGCCGTAGCTGTAGGCGGCGGTTAGATATAAATTCCTGGTAAGGGCCTTATCCAGAATTAAGGAAAAGCTGTAGGAGTAGCCTTTTCGATTTTGATTATTAGAAATTAAAAAGATCCTGGTGTAAGGGTTGGTACCATTGGGCCGGAGAGGAATGCGCTCAGAACCTGCGTTGGTAGGGTAAATCCATCTTGAATCAGGCGGGGTTGATTGTTGTGACGGGGGTAACAAATTAACATTGGTGACTTTCCACTCATGGATGTTTTTTGTAAAAAGCAATTCCGATGTCAGGGTCCATCCCTTATTCCATTTTTTTTCTGCACTTAAAGAAGATCTGAAAACTGCGGGATATTTAAAATGCTTTGAAATGAGGGTGAGAGTGCCTTTGGCCGTCGAGGCATCCAAACCCAGGGTTTCGTACGTGGGTTGACGGTAGGCATCAGCAATAAAATACATCCCGAAGAGTGCGGGCTCGATATCAACAGTCCCCAAAGAGGAATTATAAATTTCCGAGGCCCACAAATTCAAGATACGTCCTGAAAAAATACCGGCCCCGCCACGCAGGGTAAGATTTTTGCCGGGTATTTTATACGTTATGCCCAGGCGGGGGGCGAGCTGGTAATAGGGCTCCATGGCCCTGCCGGAAACAGCACCCTCCAGGTTATAAAAACCCGATATGATTTTAGCAGCCGTGTCGTTGTAAAATCTATCTGCTGGGTACGTTCGGGGCAAGGTATTACCATCTACCCTAAGTCCGATATTTAATCCAAGATTTTCAGACAAACTGATTTCGTCATTTATAAAAAAGCCCAGCCTGCCTGCAGTGTACCTGGATCCCGTACTGGCGTCTTCAGTTGTAGGATTTTTGCCCGGGACAAAGGAGTGGCTAAACCTTGAGGGGAATTGGTTGGTCATAAAATCATTGAGATTGCGGAATTGGTACGAACCAAAGTAGCCGGCTATTATTAGGTCGCTGATTTTTGTGAAGTTCAGGTCGGCGCCAAATGAAATATTGTTTCTGCCTTTTATGAATTTTACAATATCAAGGAGGGTTGCATCGGCGGCTTTAAAAAGACTGAATTGCGAGGCGGCGTGACTGCCCAAAAATATCCGGGCCGGCCCATCCGAAATGATTACCTGCGGGAAAGGGTTACCCCTAATCTGCCGGTCATCTTTTTGATGGGTATAGGTCACCAAAAGCCGGTTGGAAACATCATACCTGAAATAGCGTTTCCATTCCAATGAAAGTGCATGGGTGCGGGCAGGAACAATAAAACCGTTGTTTTCAAAAGCGATAAGCGTACTGCTGGTGGCTCGGAGGTCCGTTCTTTGTGACAGGTTGTACCGGTAACTGGCTGTGAATTTGTCATTTGCCGAAAGGTTCCAGTCCGCTTTAATAATTGTGCGGGTAGCATTTAGCTCTTCTTTGGATTCACGAAAACTCCCTGGATCGTACTGGTACCTTTTCCAAAGCGTATCAGCCAGGGCATCGAGTTGCTGCTGGGTAGCAGAGCCGCGGTACTGTGAGAAATTAAAAATTTGCGGTCTTGACTCGAGTTGTTTTTCTGCTGAAACAAAATAGAACAATTTGTTTTTGACAAGAGGACCGCTTGTCCAGAAGCCAAATGTTTGGTTAAAAAAATGAGATAGTCTGGGTCTTTCATATACGCCGGGGCTTCCGGACTTTTCTAACGGAACCGGGGAACGGCCGGCCATGTTTTCATTCCTGAAGTAATACCAGGCCGAAGCTTTTACTTCATTGCTGCCCGATTTGGTAATGGCATTGATACTGCCGCCGGTAAAATTGCTGTATTGCACATTATAGGGAGCCAGCAATATTTTTATTTCGTCCAGTGCTTCCACTGAGACCGGTGGCGTATTGGTCTGACCGCCATTGGTGCCGCTCATGGCAATTCCCAGGATATCGTTATTATTGGAACCGTCGATAAAAAATGCATTGAATTTATTGTTTTGACCCGCTAGCGACATCATTCCATCGCCATTTACTTTTGATTGGGGTACCAGTCGCACGAAGTCCTGCAGGTTGCGGCTGATGGTGGGCAGGGAAGAAAGTTTTCGGCTGTTGATGGACATCTCAGTTCCTGGAGCGCCGCCCGAGCTTACTGGAGCTGTGGCTACTACTTCGTCCATCATCATGCGTTTTTCTTTCAGTATAAATTCTTTGGTTTCGTTGTAGCTGAGTTCAATAAAAAGATTTGATTGGATAAGCGTTTCAAAACCTACATAGCTGATCGAGAGGGTGTAAGGGCCTCCGGGTTTGAGGTTGGTGAAATAAAACCGGCCGTCACGATGGCTTTGAGTTATGAGCGTGTTTTTGGTGGGGCAATGTACTAAAGTAATGGTGGCCCCTGCCAGCCGTTCATTTTTTTCCGACTTTACGGACCCTGAAACCTGGCTGCTGGTTTCCTGAGCCATTGAGTGAATGGAGAGTAGTGAAATCAGGGAGAAATAAACAGCAGTCGTAAAAGGATTGTGTATGTTTCGAAGGCGTTTCACAAAAGCCAGCTGTGGTTGGTTTCAATATTTAAGTTACACAAAAGTTGTTTTGCCAGGAGTGGAGAAAAAGGTGATTTGTCGATAAACGATGCATTTTGTCGACAAATGCTCCTGTTGGTGCTTGCTAATGCTATAATGGAGAAACCGGTGATTGACTACGCAGAATCTTCACTGTTGGCTTAGGGCTTGCAATGGTTCTCCTGTCCTGCTTGGGTCTTTTGTTCAATGGAGGTTTTTTATCGTGGCAGGGAGAGTGATGTTGCTTATCAGCCAATTCCCGAGCAGCAAACCCCAGCTTTTGAAATCTGCTTTAATGTCTTTAAGGATCCGGCTTTGTATTACTTCCTGCATGCAAAAAACCTCCGAAGAAGCGAGATATGATTTTGCAAAAGCTAATCAAAAGTGGCACCTTAGAAGAAACCCGGCACTTCTCATTGATTTATAATAACAACGGTAATGTTGATTTCTCAGAATAAGCAATGAGGTGCATCCTACAGCCCTAACTGGTATTTCACCTGCACCGCCGCCCAGGCTGTAAAAGGCATCATTAAAAAAACAAGCAGCGCCCAGGCCGGCTGCAGCGAATAGGCCGCCAAAACCAAGAGCAGCCAATAAAAGGGATAGCTTAACAGCAGGAGCGTGGTGAGCACCGAATCATAGTGTCCGCTATGCCGGAAACGCATTTCCGTCATTCCCTTGCATAGATAGTAAAGGGGCGCATGCAAAAAAAAGCCAAGGGCCCCCGGTAAAAGCAAGGGGTAAAACGAAGCGTCTTTTTTTACCGAGAATACTTTCTTTGCTTTTGTGTTATCCTGTTCCTCCAATTCGTAAACGTTTTGCTCTAATTGTGCCTGCAGCAGGGCATTAAAATCTAAAAGCTGTTTTCCCTGCGTGGCCGTTAAATCAATGGCCTTGGAACTAATGGTTTCTCCAAAATGTAAATGCACTTCCTTGCCAAATTTTTTAAACGAGCTGTAATTGATCCCCAGCGGCAGTACTTTCAGGGGTATGTGTTGTTGCCAGGATGAAATGGCCAGTCGTGCCGTTCCTTTTTTCAGGGGCCGCAGGTGCCATTCGTTTTCGCATCTTCCCTCGCTGAAGATGAGTACAATGCCATTCTCTTTAAACGTTTCCTGACAGGCGGCAAAGGTGGTGTAGTTGTGCTCCAGGTTCTCCACACCTTCGCTGGTGCGGTACACGGGCAAAAGCTGCAGGCGGCGCAGCAACCGGCCGATTAATTTATTTTGAAACGCGTCGCCGCGGGCCAGCGAATGAACCGGTTGATCGTAAAGGGTGGTCAGAATGATGCCGTCCAAAAAGGAGTTGGGGTGATTGGCGGCGATTAATAACGGGCCCTTGCTTTTTAATACTTCGGGCTTGTTGATCAAAATGCGGCGGCAATAAATTTTGATTGCCAGGCGGGCATATATCTTAAGAAGAAAATAAAACACAAAAGGAAAAATAAGGCAAAAGCACGAGAGTCGGGAAACAGGATAAAGTCATTGAATGATGCCGGCCTGTGCTGCTCGATTCCAAACAAGTTCTTTTGCCAACCCGCAAACTTCAAGCCTCAAACCTTATCTTCGCAGCGCTTATAAACTGTCATTATGCTTCCTAAATACAAACGTATTCTTTTGAAACTTTCCGGTGAGTCGTTAATGGGTGATAAAAGTTTTGGTTTTGATACAGCGGTGTTAAGTCAGTATGCGCTGGACATCAAATCGGTGGTGGAACTGGGGGTTCAGGTTGCCGTAGTGATTGGCGGGGGCAATATTTACCGTGGAATGAACGAGGCCGAAACCGGCATCGAAAGGGCCCATGGCGACTACATGGGCATGCTGGCCACGGTGATCAACGGCATGGCCTTACAGGCCGCTCTCGAAAAAGTAGGTGTGTACACCCGTCTGCAAAGCGCCATTAAAATGGAACAGATTGCCGAACCTTATATTCGCCGCAGGGCCATCCGCCACGTAGAAAAGGGCAGAGTGGTCATCTTTGGAGCCGGTACGGGCAATCCTTATTTTACCACCGATACAGCGGGCTCGTTACGGGCCATTGAAATAAAGGCCGACGTCATCATGAAAGGCACAAGGGTGGACGGCATTTACACAGCCGACCCTGAAAAAGATCCTTCGGCTACCAAATTCAGCACCATTACCTTCCAGGAATGCATCAGCCGCAAACTCAATGTCATGGACATGACGGCCTTCACCCTTTGCATGGAAAACGAACTGCCGATTGTGGTGTTTGACATGAACAAACCCGGAAATTTACGTAGGGTTGTTACGGGTGAAAAAGTGGGTACATTGGTGACCGTGTAATTTTTCTGGTGGTGCATTTTGCTTTTCAGAAAAAATCTGTAGTTTGTCGTGGAAAACTTACGGAACTAGCTGCATGCTACTTTTAATCCATCTCAGTTTGCTTGAATTTGCTGTACTTCTGGCTGGCGCGGTCATACTCGGACTCGCTGTTTATTTTTTTATTATCACCCAAAGATCTTTGCGGCAAACGCTGGAAAAAGCCAATTCAAAAACAACCTTATTCCACAAACCATCTACTGCTTCTTTGTTCCGGGAACAAAAGCCTGCTCCTTCGGTTTTGGAAACGGCCCGCGAGCCCAAAATCAAGCAGGTATTGGAACCCGAAATGCAACCGGCTGCAAAGCTGAAACTGAATCCAAAAGAAGAATCGATTGAGAGCTTGAAGGATACGGTTTTGCAACAGCAAAAATTGCTGAATAGCTTTTTACGCCAGGTAGAAGAAATAGAAAGCGAGGGTCGCGAGGAACTGGAGATGCAAAACAAACACCTGCAGGCTGAGGTCAGAAGCCTGGAAATGCAACTGGACAAAAAAGATGCAGAGCTGGAGGACCTCCGCCAAAAGGCCGCCTTGTCGGAGCGTATGGCTTCCCGGATCGACGAGGTGTACCAGGAGTTTGAGTTGTTGCAAACCAAAATGGAAGTGCTGGAAAAACAAGCCAGCCGCGCCAACAACCTGGCCCTGGAGCTGGAAGACACCCGACAGTCTTACGAGCAGGTGCATAAAGAACTGCAGCGAAAAGCCGAGCGGCTGGAGGAAGCCTTTTTCGAAACCCAGCGCCTGCAGCAACAAGTAAACACCCTGGAGGACAAATTGTCGGAAGCAAACCTGCAAAGGCAGCAACTGCAAAAAAAAGTGCAATTCCTGCAAGACTTGAATACAGACCTTCAAACGGTTTCGGATACCAACAAGAAACTTCATACCGAGTTGCGCCGCATCGGGGAGTTGGAAAGCATGTTGAACATGATTGCAGAAGAGAGAGATTATTTGCTGAAGAAGCAGGGAGATAAATAGAGGACTTACCTTTGCGCAACAAATCGTTTTCATGAATCCTTCCATTGCCGATCTGCGTCAGGACTATTCATCGCAAAGTTTACTGGAAAATGATGTGGCGCCGGAACCCATGCTGCAGTTTGACAGGTGGTGGCAGCAGGTAATAAACGCCCAGGTTGTCGAGCCCAATGCCATGACCCTGGCCACCGCATCCAGCGACGGCCTGCCTTCGGCACGCATCGTACTGCTGAAAGGATTTGACCAGAACGGCTTTGTTTTTTTTACCAACTACCATAGCTATAAGGGCATCCAATTGCAGGAAAATCCAAAAGCCTGCCTGGTGTTTTTTTGGAAGGAACTGGAGCGCCAGGTTCGGGTGGTGGGACTGGTGAAAAAAATGGATCCGGAGGAAAGCGACGAGTATTTTCATTCCCGTCCGATCGGCAGCCAGTTGGGTGCCTGGGCCTCGCCGCAAAGCCAGGTGATCGAAGACCGAAACTGGCTGGACAACCAGTATTTGAAAATAGCCGAACAGTTCAGGGAAGAAAAAATAGAACGCCCCCCGCATTGGGGTGGCTATGTAGTGCAGCCGGTGATTGTTGAATTTTGGCAGGGCCGCCCCAGTCGCCTGCACGATCGGATACAGTACACGTTAAAAGAGGGCGGAGCGTGGAAGATTGAGCGGTTGGCTCCCTGACGTGTGAAATAGGTTGATTGGTTAATTAAGTTAAAGGTTACAAAATCAACCAACCAACTCCTCAACGAATTAACCTTCTTTTTTCACGGCCGGTTTGGTGCCTGTGATTTTTTTGTCGCTTGCGGGTCTGGCTTTACCAAAAGACCCTTTGAAGATTTTTCCTTTTTTGGTTTTTTTATCACCTCTTCCCATGTTTCAATTTTTTGTAGTGCAAATGTCGTAAAAAATAGGCCTTGCCAAACAGGCGGGCAAAGAAAAAGCCTTTCCGGCAACCGGAAAGGCATAAATACTTTTTAGTGCAATTACAATTTGCCAGAAAGCTCTTTACCGGCTTTGAAGCGGGCTACCTTTCTTGCTTTAATTTTAATTACTTCGCCAGTTTGGGGGTTACGGCCGTTACGGGCAGCACGTTTGGAAACCGAAAATGTTCCGAAACCTACCAAAGTAACTTTACCGCCACCTTTTAAAGTTTTGGTTACAGCTTCAACAAAAGAATCTAAAGCAGCATTAGCTTGTGTTTTTGTAACGCCTGCATCGTCAGCGATCTTGTTGATCAATTCAGCTTTGTTCATAGTTGATTTTTTAAAAAGTTTTGAGTGGAACAAAAATAGACGGTTTTTTTATCCAACAAAATAATTTTCATCATTTTAAAAAATTTGTTTCTTGTCCTGAAATCCTTATGCTGTAAGGGTTTTAAGGAAGTTTACGTAGGAATAACAACATGGTGTTACATCAACGATCCGGCAAAGCCCTTGTGGGGTAAGGGTTTTGCCGGATCGTAGGATAAAATGTTTGCCGGATGTTAGGCTGAAATGCAGGTTGGGCAAGGCTTTTGCAAAGCAGATTGGATAAGCATTTGCGTTATTGCACCACCTGCATCACGCTTCGGAACGCAACGAATTGTTCGCCCCATTTGGCAAAGGCCCGCCGGCGCATTTCCGTGGAATGCTGCTCAATATAACGGTTATAGTCAGCTTTTGATTCGGCGCTGTATTGTACGGCATAAGTTGGTCCTTCGGTCTCGTCCACTTCCAGCAACCGAACTACTTTGTAATCGAAGAAGCAGTTTGTGTTTAAAATATCAGGTATGTGTTCCTGTAAAAGCCACTGCAGCCAGGCATCGGCAATTGGCTGCTCCACTTTTACAGTTACGTTGTAGATGATCGCTCCGGTCTTCCTAAAGGCAGGACTTGGATTTGAATTTTCTTTTTTGGCGTTGTCGTTCTGCATGGTAATAATGGCTCTTTTGTTTCACATTCTGTATTGCCTGTACAAGATTAATTTTTAGTTGGAAGCTCTTTACGGCAAATCAATTTCTAAATAAACCGGGCAATGATCGCTGTGTTTGACATCGGGATAAATTTCCGCATCCTTCAGATAAGGCTTTAGCGGTTCGGTAACACTGATGTAGTCGATCCGCCATCCTTTGTTGGCCAAACGAACCGAAGGAAAGCGCTGGCTCCACCAACTGTACCGATGCGGCTCCGGATGAAACTCCCGAAAAGTATCAATCCAGCCATTGCTGTAAAACTTGTCCATCCAGGCCCGTTCTTCGGGCAAAAAACCGGAGGTGTTTTTGTTGCCACCGGGGTTGTGAATATCAATTTCCTTGTGGGCTATGTTATAATCGCCGCAAAGAATGATGTGGGAATGGGTTTTGCGCAGGTCCTGCACATACTCGTAAAATTCATCAAGCCACTGGTATTTATATGCCTGGCGTTCGTCGCCGGAAGTGCCGGAAGGAAAATAAGCATTAATGAGGCGGACCTTACCAAAATCCAGATGCATCACCCGGCCTTCGTCGTCGCTCAACTGATGGCCCGTGCCGCACTGCACATGATCGGGTTGGATTTTTGTAAACACCGTTACACCGCTGTAGCCTTTTTTCTGTGCACAAAACCAATGATCGTGGTAGCCCAGTTCGTGAAACAGTTTTGCGTCCACATCGCTTTGTTGTGCCTTGTTTTCCTGGATACAAATCACATCGGCGGGGTGGGTTTTCAACCAGTCGATAAAGCCTTTCTTGATGGCCGCTCTTATGCCATTCACATTATAGCTGATGATTTTCATAAAGCAAATGTAGGCGAGAAGTCTTTGATTCCTGCCTGGGTGGGCTACTGGTTTCGTTTCTTTGAGGGATGGCTCCGCTGCATGGCCGGCACCGTGTTAAAGTAGCATGATCGAAACGATTGCCAGAGCCAAAGGGTCTGATAAAAGTCCTACTTTTAACGCCCTATTTAATTTGCTATGAGTGAACAAACCGTTAAACCGTTAAAGAAGAAGTACGACAGGATCATACCACCACAAGAACACGTGTACCTGGAGGGACCCAAAAGCCGGGGTTATGAGTTAAAGTTTGCCTGGAAGGTTTTTCGGGAACTGATCGCGGCCATCCGTACCCTGCATTTTGTGGGCCCATGCATCACCGTTTTTGGATCGGCACGGTTCAAGGAAGATAATGAGTATTACATCAAGGCACGGGAGTTTGGGAAGCGGATTGCACAAATGGGCTTTACCACCATGACGGGGGGCGGGCCCGGCATTATGGAAGCCGCCAACCGGGGAGCGTATGAAAACGAAGGCATGTCCATCGGGTGCAACATCAAGCTGCCCTTTGAGCAAAGCTCCAATCCTTATTTGCACAAGAGCATGACGTTTGACTATTTCTTCACCCGCAAAACCATGCTCATTAAATATTCCTATGCGTTTATCATCATGCCCGGCGGCTTTGGAACCATGGATGAATTTTTTGAAACCCTCACCATGGTGCAAACCAAAACCATAACGGGTTTTCCAATCGTGATGTTTGGCAAAGAGTACTACAAAGAATTGATTGAAGCTATGGAGGATATGGCCGTAAAGGGAACCATTGCCAAAGAAGACATGAACCTGGTACTGCTTACCGACGACGTGGACGAAGCAATGGAACACATTCACAAGTACATTGTCACCAATTATACCATCAAGCCGCGCCGCCGCTTGTGG
This sequence comes from Bacteroidota bacterium, assembly GCA_023392575.1. Taxonomy (GTDB): domain Bacteria; phylum Bacteroidota; class Bacteroidia; order Chitinophagales; family Chitinophagaceae; genus Flavisolibacter. The sequence goes on from JAEVYV010000400.1 coordinate 23,791, forward strand.
TGGTTGTTTGAAAAGGCATAATCGATGGAGGTGTGGGTGGTGCGGTAAGGCTTACTTCACGATGCTGTTCCATCTCCACTCGTCTTCTTTTTTCCCCGACCGGATGGTTTCCAGCTCTTGCTGCAACTGCATATGCAGGCTTTGCGCACTATAGGCAGGAAGGGGATACGGCGTGTTGCCAATTGCCATCACCGCTATGGGCGCAATGACGGCTGCCGTTCCGGCGCCAAACGCCTCGGTGATTCTTTTCTCTGCAAAGGCTTTTTTAAACTCGGTGATGCCTACGGGCCTTTCTTCAACGGGTATGCCTAACCGCCGGGCAATGCGCAGCAGGGAGTCCCGGGTAACACCGTCCAGAATGGAGTCGGACAAAGGCGGGGTGACCAGTTTGCCGTCAATGACAAACATCAAATTCATGGTTCCGGATTCTTCAAAGTATTCGTGCTGAAAAGCGTCGGTCCAGATCACCTGGTCAAAGCCTTCTTCCCGGGCTTTTTGGGTGGGGTAAAACGCCCCGCCGTAATTGCCGGCACATTTGGCATACCCGGTTCCGCCCGGGGCGGCCCGGATGTAGTGCTGTTCTACTTTTACCTTTATGGGTTTTTGGTGCAGCACCTGCGCCGGACCCGATACGATCAGAAAGGTATACTCTTCGGAAACCTTGACGCCAAACCTTGCTTCGCTGGCAAACACAATGGGCCGCAGGTAAAGGGCTGTATGTTCTGTGGCGGGCACCCAGGCCCGATCCAGACGCACCAGTTCGTGCAGGGCCGACCGAAAAAGATCCAAAGGCACCGGGGGCATGCACATTCTTTCCAGCGATTGGTTCAGCCGTTCGTGGTGCTTGGCCACCCGGAAAATATTTATGTTCCCATCCTGCATGCGAAAGGCCTTCATTCCTTCAAAAATGCTTTGTCCGTAATGAAGGGCCAGGGTGGTGGGCGCCAGTGATAGGTTTTGAAAGGGTAGAATCCGGGGTTGCTGCCACGCACCATTTTTATACGTGCACAGGAACATGTGGTCGGATACGTATTTCCCAAACTCAAGGTTGTTCCAGTCCACACTGTTTATTTTGGACGATAGCGTTGGGGTGATGCTGATGTGGCTAACTGCTTCCATAAAATTTTTGTTTGGCGATGTGTGTTAAATAAGATGCGGATGCGCCGGGGCCTGTTCAATTGCAATTTCCATTTTGATGTCCGAGCGCTGGTAAACCCCTGGTTCAACAGGCACCTCCTTAAAACCCAGCTTGTGGTACATGGTGATGGCCGGAGTCAAAATTCGGTTGGAATACAGGATCACCTTAGTGGCTCCCAGTTCCCTTGCCTTTTGAAAAGCCGCCTGACTCAGGCTTTCGGCAATTCCCTTGCGCCGGAAGGTGCTGTCCACCGCCATTTTGGTGAATTCGTAAGTTTTTGGATCCACTTTTTTCAGCGCCACCGTTCCCGCTACTTCGCCGCGGTAGGTAGCCATCAAAATGGCGCCGCCTTTTTGCAGGATGGCTTCTTCGGGATGCTGGAGTACGTATCGATCCACTTCTTCCAGCCAAAAATGTTTTTCAATCCAGTTCCGGTTGAACTTTTCAAAATAGGGCTGGTGTTCTTTCCTGTAATCAATGATTTTTATTGCATGCATGGCGCTGTTGTTTAACCGGTTTCAAAATGACAAAAGCAATTTTTCAAACAGCCTGCAAACCGCCGTGCAGTGGGCTCCTTCCCGCCGGCTGTTTCCCAATCGCTGGTCAAAATTGATCTATTTTTCCTGCAAAAAACAGATTCAGTTTTGTTAATTTCGACTATATCAGATTTTTATGTCCAAAATTGTCACCTCCAAAGACGACCATAAATACCTGCAGATAGCAGGTGGTATTGAGCAAATGATCCATGAAGAAACATTGCGCATTGGCGATAAACTGCCTTCGGTACGGGTGCTGAGCGAGGAATACGGCATCAGCATGGGAACCGCTTTTCAGGCCTATTACCACCTCGAAGGAAAGGGACTGATCGAAGCAAGGCCCAAGTCGGGTTATTATGTCCGTTTCAACAACAAGCGCCTCCGCGAGGTACCGGCCACAAGCAATCCCCTGCCCATTGCCAATGAAATCAGTACCCAGGAAATGATTGCCAGTGTGTTTCGAAGCATTTCTACCAGTGATCTGATCAATTTATCCATAGGTGCGCCTCAGGCCAGCCTGTTGCCGGCTGCCAAGCTCAACAAGGCTGTGCTGCATGCCCTGCGCACCTCCAAGGACCACTGCCTGAACTACGAGGACATACAGGGCAATCTCGAACTGCGCAAGCAGGTCAGCAAATTGGCTTTTAACTGGGGCGGAAATTTCAGTGCCGATGAGGTGGTCATTACCGCTGGTTGCATTGAAGCACTGGCCATCTGCCTGAGGGCCGTGACCCAAAGAGGCGATACCGTGGCCATTGAAAGCCCCACCTATTTTGGCATTTTTCAGGTAATGGAAAGCCTCGGACTCAAGGCTATTGAAATTCCTACCTGCCCTAAGGGAGGCGTGGCCCTGGACCAACTGGAGAAAGCCATCCAGAAATTCGGGATCAAAGCCTGTGTGTTGGTGCCCAATTTTAGCAACCCGCTGGGCAGCTGCATGCCCGACGAAAAAAAGAAACAACTGGTGGCGCTGATAACAAAACACAAGATTCCGTTGATTGAAGATGATATTTACGGAGAGCTGTACTTTGGCCGGCACCGGCCCAAAACCTGCAAGAGCTTTGATGCGGAGGGCTGGGTTTTGCACTGTGGTTCTTTGTCCAAATCCCTGGCTCCGGGTTACCGCATTGGCTGGTGCATACCGGGCCGCTTTTTAAACAAAGTCAAAGAGCTCAAGCAGGTGCATACCATTTCCGGAACAACCGTAACCCAGGTGGCGATAGCGCATTTTCTGGACATCGGCCGCTATGAGTATCATTTAAAAAACCTGCGCCGCATTTTGCACACCCAATGCCTCCGGTACACTCAGGCCATCATTCAATTCTTTCCAGCCGAGGTACGGCTGAGCCGCCCGGCCGGAGGGTTTGTATTGTGGGTTGAAATGAACAAAGAGGTAAACGCCGCCAAACTTTATCAGGAAGCGCTGAAATACGGCATTTCCATTGCTCCGGGCCAGATTTTTTCGGCAAGCGGCAACTACCGCAATTGCATCCGCATCGGCTACGGGCGGCTTTACGACGAAACCATCGAATACGGCTTAAAGGTATTGGGCAGCCTGGTCAAAAAACAGCTGAAGGCCTAACCCAAACCGGCCGGGGAACAATAGTTGTATAACATAAGGGTAAATCACCCTTTATGATCGAAACACTGGAGCTCACCAAGCTTTCCCTGGAAGATTACCAGCAATTGCTGGCCGCCATGAAGGCCTCGTACGGCGGCTGGCAGGGCAGTTATTGGAGCATAGAAGCCATTCAACGGTTGATCCACCGCTTTCCCGAAGGCCAAATGGTGATCAAGGTCAATGGCCAGGTAGTGGGCTGTGCGCTTTCCCTGGTGGTGAACTATGGCCGCTTTGGCGATGAGCACACCTATCGGCAAATCACCGGCAACTATACATTCAACACCCACGACCCCAAAGGGGATGTGTTGTATGGTATTGAGATTTTTATCCACCCCGATTACCGGGGCCTGCGGCTGGGAAGAAGGCTATACGATGCCCGCAAAGACCTGTGCGAACAATTGAACTTAAGGGCCATTGTTTTTGGGGGCCGCATTCCCGGCTACCACGAATATGCAGATAAGCTGACACCGAGGGAATACATTCAGAAAGTAAGGAACAAGGAAATTTATGACCCTGTGCTCACCTTTCAGCTGTCCAATGATTTTCACGTAAAAAAAGTGCTGAGGGGCTACATGCCCGAAGACGAGCAAAGCCGGGAATACGCCATTTTGCTGCAGTGGGACAATGTGTATTATTCGGCCCAAACCCGTAAGTCCTTTACCCCCTCTACCCATGTGCGGCTGGGATTGATCCAGTGGCAAATGCGTCCGTACCGGGATATTGATGAACTGTTCAGCCAGATCGAGTTTTTTATTGATGCCGTGTCGGGCTACAAAAGCGATTTTGCGCTTTTGCCCGAACTGTTCAACGGTCCCCTGCTGGCCAAGTTCAACGATTTGAACGAAGCCGAAGCCATGCGGCACCTGGCCGAATATACTCCCGAAATAAAGGAACGGTTTGTGCGGCTGGCCATCAGCTACAACGTCAATATCATAACCGGCAGCCTGCCCTGCATGGAAGACAACCGTCTGGAAAACATAGGTTATTTATGCCACCGCAATGGCAAGGTGGACCGGTACGAGAAGATACACATTACTCCGGACGAAGCCAGCCATTGGGGCATCAAAGGTGGAGACATGCTGCAGGTATACGAGACCGATTCCGGCAAAATAGGCATACTCATTTGCTACGATGTGGAGTTTCCGGAGCTTCCCCGTTTGCTGGCCGAGCAGGGCATGCAAATTTTGTTTGTGCCCTTTTTAACCGACACCCAAAACGCCTACATGCGGGTTCGCTGTTGTGCGCAGGCCAGGGCTATTGAGAACGAATGCTATGTTGCCATATCGGGCAGTGTGGGCAATTTGCCCAAGGTGGAAAACATGGACATCCAATACTCGCAAGCGGCGGTGTTTACGCCTTGCGATTTTGCTTTCCCCTCCAACGGCGTAAAAAGCGAGGCCACCCCCAATGCCGAAATGATCCTGATTGCTGATGTCGACCTTTCCTTGCTGGACGAGCTGCATTCTCACGGCAGCGTTCGAAACCTGAAAGACCGGCGCACCGATTTTTACGAGGTAAAACTGGTAAAGGAAGTTCCCAAACCCCAACAGGTTGTTCCCGATGTCAACGGCATGAACCGCTTGTTTTGAGCCCGGAAAGGATAGAGGAAACAGAGGCGCTATGCTAGCGCTTTTGGCCAATCATTCCCAGATGCGTATGCTGAAAGGAATCGGAATATTTTAATCCGTAATTCAAAATCCGGTCAAAAGCACTATGAGCCCACAGCAGTACCCCGCCGGCCTGCAGGCTGTGGTTGTCAAAAACAAGTCCGGCCAAAATCAGGGCGGCGGCCAGGGCTTTGTGGTGCACCAGGTTGTACAAAACAGCGCCGGTTTTTGAATTGACGGCGTAACCAATCATGCTTAGGTCCGGGGCAAAAAACAATACCACCCACCCCCACCAGCTAAGGTGCACCGGCAGGATGCTTAAGAGGTAAAAAGCCAGGGCCAGTTGGGCCCATTCCTCGAGTTTTAAAATGCGTTTCATTGCTGTTTGTTTGAAACACAAAGTTCTTTTTGCGTTTGCCGCTGGTGCTTAACAAAAGATAAGAAATGAACCGCCTATTTTTTTAAACAGCGGTTGCGAATGCGGCTTAAGCTGACCGGCGTAATGCCCAAATAACTGGCGATGTATTGCTGCGGGATGCGTTCGACAATTTTCTGTTTGCTGCTTTGCAGCAGGTCTTCATAGCGTTCTTCGGGGCTAAGCAGCAAAAGGCTCACCATTCTTTGCTCCAGGCCCGTGGCCAGGTATTCGGCCATCAAGCGGCCAAACCTTTCCCAGGCGTGGCTGGCCAAAAACAAATCCTGCAAAACCGGGTAGCGAAAAACCAAAAGCCTTGAGGGCGTCAGTGCTTCAATGGTAAGCTGCGAGGGCTGCGCGGTGAGGCAGCTAATGTAGGAGCTGACAAAATGGTTCTCAAAATAAAAATACGTGGTCTTTTCCTCGCCGTCTTTTGTGTAGTAATGCCGCATGCTGCCTTCCAGCAAAAAGCCGATCTTGTTTGTTTTTTTTCCTTCCTGGCAAAAGGTCTGGCCTCGGGCCAGGTGCTCTTCTGAAAGGTGTGGGGTCAAGAGCTCCCAGTCGGCATCATCCAGGGTTATAAAACGGTGAATGGCCGATCGTAAGGCCTGTAGGTCTGCGGAAGCGATCATGGGGAGTAAAACTAAAATTTAAAAGACATTTCGGGTCAGGGACATTAATGCGGAAGCTTTTCCCGCAGCCATCCGTAAACCCAGGTGCCAGCAATGGCGCTTAGCAAAGTCACCGCGGCCACGGTTGTGCCGGTGCCGATTTGGGCAAACAAAGGGCCGGGACAAGCCCCGGTCAGGGCCCAGCCCAGGCCAAACAGCAAGCCGCCAAAAACCTGCCCCTTGTTAAAGGCTTTTTTGGGAAGGTGAATGGGCTCGCCGTAGATGCTTTTAAGCCTGAACTTTTTTATCAGCCATACAGAGCCGATGCCTATAGCTACCGCAGAACCAATGACCTCGTACATGTGAAAACTTTGCAGGCGAAACATTTCCTGGATGCGGAACCAGGACATAACCTCGGATTTGACCAGGATCACTCCAAAGAGCAATCCCATCAAAGCGTATTTCAAATTGTGCCACCAGGGATGGGTTAGTTCCGATTCGTTGACGCAAACGGCGTCCAGCGATCGCACTTCAAAATCCGTATTGGTTTCCTGTTTTGTGGCTGTTGTGGTGTTCATTGGTGCTTATAATTTTAAGATAAAAGGAAGAAAAACATTGGCCATCAAAAAGCCGCCGGCCATAAAACAAATAGTGGCCACCAGCGAGGGCCATTGCAGGTTGGAAAGACCCATGATGGAGTGACCGGAAGTACAGCCGCCGGCATACCGGGTTCCAAAGCCAATTAAAAATCCGCCGCCAACCATCATCACCCATCCGCGCAGGGTAAACAATTGCGACCAGCTAAAAACTTCTGTGGGCAGCAGTGCCTTTGTATTGTTGATGCCATAGCCGGCGAGTTCCTGCACCAGTTGGGGCGCCACGCTTCCGGGCTGATGTTGAAACAAAAACCAGGAGAGGGCCGCACCGGCCAGGATGCCGCCCACAAAAAACAGGTTCCAGATTTCCCTCTTCCAGTTGTAGGAAAAAAAGGGGATTTTGGCCGGCAAACAAGCCGCACAGATATGCCGGAGCGAAGAGGAAATGCCAAAGGTTTTATTACCCAAAAGCAACAGGGCCGGAACCATCAGGCCAATCAACGGCCCCGCCACATACCACGGCCAGGGTTGTTTTAAAAAGTCCATTTTATTTCTTTGATTTTTGAAAAAGGCTTAGTGTGAAAGCGCCCAGCAGCGCAAAATACAAAATGCTGTTTCTGGGGTGGGAGGTAATGGCACAGCCACCGGAACAACCAACGAATTTCCAGTACAGAAAGCCGCCAACGGCGCCCATAACCCCGCCAGCAAGAAAAAGCCGGTTGGTGTATATTAGATTTTTAAGCTTCATGCCGGTACAATTTTGTTTACTTCTTTCCAGCCGCCGCCGTTGACGGCAGCAATGCCATTGCTTTGCAAAAACGATTGGGCCGTGCTGCTGCGCCTGCCGCTTTGGCAAACGGTGACCACGGGCCGGTTATAACTTTTGATTTCCCCAATTTTGTTTTTTAAGGTTTCCAGCGGAATGTTTTGCGAGCCCTTGATATGCCCCAGGGCATACTCCTGGGCCGACCGCACGTCGATGATCAGGGCTCCGGTGTTCAGTGCTTGGTGCAGCTCTGTTTTGGGGCCGGAGTTTTTATTGAAAAAGGAAAACATGATTTTAATGATTGAGTGTGTGAAACAATTGTAATTTTTTTCTGCTCTTCGGGCCTACAATTCGGTAACGGGTTGTACATAATTGGTCAGGTCGAACTTTCCCGATTCTTTGATGGCTTTATAGCCTCCGGCTATGTCTATCAGGTTGTCATAGCCCCTTGCTTTTAAGGCCGAAATAAAGATCATGGACCGGTAGCCCCCGGCACAATGCACATACCATGTTTTGGATTTGTCGGCCTTCAGCATGCTGTCGTTCAGGTAATCCAGCGGAGCGTTTTCAGCATGCACAATGTGCTCACTGTCGTACTCGCTTTTGCGGCGCACATCCAGAATGTTTACCGCCTGTTTGTTTTTAAGTACGGCCAGTTCTTCTGCCGAAACCAAGGCCACTGTATCGGTTTCTTTTCCGGCTTTCTGCCAGGCTTCAAATCCGCCCTTTAAAAAACCTATGGCATGGTCATAGCCCACCCGGGCCAGCCGCGTTACCACTTCTTCTTCCCGGCCTTCTTCGGTTACCAGTAAATTTGGTTGTTGATTGTCGGGGATCAAGGTGCCCCCCCCGGGAGCGAAATTGCCGTTGATGCCAATATTAATGGAATTGGGAATAAACCCTTTCGCAAAAACCTGCGCATCCCTTGTGTCCAAAATCAGGGCGCCGGTTTCGTTGGCGGCGGCTTCAAACGCATCGGGTGCTAAGGGCTGCATGCCCCGGTTCATTACCTGGTCAAGGCTTTCGTAGCCCTGTATGTTCATTAATACATTGAGCGGAAAATACCGGGGCGGCGCGGTTAATCCGGTCAGCAGCTCTTTTGTAAATTCTTCCTTGGTCAGATCGGTTTGCAGGGCATAGTTGGTTTGTTTCTGATGCCCCAGGGTGTCGGTGGTTTCCCGGCTCATCATCTTGCCGCAGGCGCTGCCGGCGCCGTGGGCCGGATAGACCACCAGGTCATCGGGCAGGGGAAGAATTTTGTTGTGCAGGGAATCGTACAACAGTCCGGCCAGTTTTTCCTGGGTCAATTCGGCTTTAACTTTTTGGGCCAGGTCGGGGCGGCCCACATCGCCAATGAACAGCGTGTCGCCGGTGAACAGGGCGGTTTGTTTTCCGTTTTCATCTTTCAGTAAATAACAGGAGCTCTCCATGGTATGCCCCGGTGTATGCAGGACCTGAAACGTGACGTTTCCCACCTTCAGCTCCTCGCCGTCTTTTGCTATGTGTGCGGCAAAACCGGGTTGGGCTGTTGGGCCGTACACAATGGTGGCGCCGGTGGCCCGGGCCAGATCCAAATGCCCCGAAACAAAATCTGCATGAAAATGCGTTTCAAAAACATACTTGATGCGGGCGCCTGTTTTTTCTGCTTTTTCCAAATAGGGTTTTGTTTCCCGAAGCGGGTCGATGACCACGGCTTCGCCGTTCGATTCTATGTAATAAGCACCTTGTGCCAGACAGCCGGTATAGATTTGTTCGATTTTCATGATTGTTTGTTTAGAAGACAAAATTGGGAATTGAAAACGGGGAAATTGGTGATTTAAGTCACAGTACTCAGCGCAGCAGTACTTCCCGGGTAATGATGTATAGTCCCATGAGCAGCACAAACCAGCCAAACCCTTTTTTGAGCTTTTCACCGGGTATTTTCCGGCCCAGCCATCCGCCGATAAAAATGCCGGTGATGGCAATGGAGGAAAGAATGGTAAGCAGTGTCCAGTCTATGTCAAAATGCGTCAGGTCGCCCAAAAAACCAATCAAAGAATTCAATGCAATGATCAGCAGCGAAGTGCCAATGGCTTTTCTCATGGGAAGGCCCACCAAAAAAACCAGGGCCGGGATCAATAAAAATCCTCCGCCGGCGCCCAAAAAGCCGGTGACCACCCCAATGAGCACCCCGTACAAAAGCAATAACGAACGGCTTTTCAAAGGCTGCTGCCGGGTGGGTTTTTTATTGCGGATCATGGAGTAGGAGGCCAGCAGCATCAACAGGGCAAACAGCAGCATGGTGAGCAGCGGAAAACTGATGTGCCACGAACCAATGGTGGCTATGTGATGGGGTATGATGGGGATAATAAATTTGCGGGTAAGGAACACTGTTGTAATGGAGGAACTACCAAACAGCAGGGCCGTTGGAACATCCACAAAACCCCTTCGATAATTGTTAACAGCGCCAATAAAACTGGTGGAGCCGACAATAAAAAGCGAATACGAGGTGGCACTAATAGGCGACAGGCCAAATAAGTATACCAGCACCGGCACGGTAAGGATGGAGCCGCCGCCGCCAATCAGTCCAAGGGAAATGCCGATCAGGGCGGCCGAAATATAACCGAGAATAATCATCAGCAAGCAAAATTCTGTTTCGTGAAATCAACAATCGGTGATAAAGATCACATTAAAGGTGAAGATCCAAAATTTCAATGTTTTGCCGCTGCAGTTTGATCATCCCCTTATCGGCCATTTTTTTTAACAGGCGGGAGATTACTTCCCGGGAAGAATTCAGGTCCTGGGCTATTTCGGTGTGGGTCAGCGGAAGAATGTGGGTTTTGAGTTTATCCTGGTGGCGTTTCAAATAAAAAACCAGGCGCTCGTCCATATTTCGGAAAGCGGTGTGGTCAATGGTTTGCAGCAGCTCTTCAAAGCGCTGGCGGTAGGTGCCCAGCACAAAATGATACCAGGTTTTGTATCGGGTCATCCACTGGTCCATATACGAAAGGGGGATGGCCAGTACCGCCGTATCCGTCATGGCTTTTGCGGTGAGCTCACTGGTTTCCTGCTTGCTGGCACAAATCAGCGATAAGGCGCAGGCCTTGCCGGCATCGAGGTAGTACATAAAAAATTCATTGCCTTCCTCATCTTCGCGGTAAATCTTTACCAGGCCCTCCAAAATCAGCAGGGTGGTGCGGATGTATTGGCCGGTCCGCATTAAAACCTCTCCCTCCTTAAAATTTTTTACTTCGCCCACCTTCGACAGGTCGGCCAGCAGGCCGGCTTCCAGAGAAGGAAAATGCTCCTGTAGTTCTTTTGCACTCAGATTCATGAAGTGAAGTTAGCAGAAGCGCCGCCAACCGGCGGTCAATTTGTTTCTGTTTCCACGGGTTCTTCAAATTCGGCCTTGCAGTTAAAGCAGTGCCAGATTTTTTCGGCGCCAATGGCATAATCGCCAAAGAAAAACCCCGCAAAAGCACTCAACCAGTTTACCGGCTTGCGGGGGGTGCTTACAAATTCAATGTCGTGGCTGCCGCATTGCGGACAGGAAAGCCGGCCTTTTTTTGTTTCTGTGAATTGCTGCAACAGTTGCGCAGCCCTCTCCCACTGATCCCGGGCTACCATGAGCTTGATGCCGCCCACCGCACCGGTCCAGATGGGGTTAATGGTGACTGTGTTTTCATCCTTCAACCAGCACACAATGCCTTCTTCTTCCAGGCGCCCCAGCAAAATATGGGCATCTATGTAATTGGTAAAACTTTGCAGTAAAACAAATTCCATATTCAGGCGATGATGCGGTAAGTTAGGCATTTTGTGTGTAGCCGCAGAGGCAAGGCTTCTGCTGGCTGGCCCTGGGCGCTGTAGAAGAGTTGGGGTGCTTTGCTTTTGGGAAGTTTGGTTTTACGAAAAAACATTCCCTATCTTTCTGAATTATCTGCCTACCATCGTACAAACACATGAAGGAAGAACCAACTGCTTTGCCTGCTGCCCTTTCCCCCAATCAACTGATCAGTATACAGTCTGTATTGGCATTGGTTAAAGAAGCCTTGCTGATCCTGGACACGGAGTATCGGATTTTTTACATCAACGAAAAAGCCAAGCTGTTGATCCGCCATTTGTACGGCCCAATAAACTGCTGCGAGGGCGCAAACATCTATGAGCTCATCCCGGCTAAACGGCGCCCGGCTTTAAAAGGAATATTTCGGAAGTGCCTTTCGGGACAATCTTTTGAATACGATCTGGAAACGGTGGCCGATGACGATACAGTTTTGTGGATCAATTGCCGGTTTTCGCCCCTGGTAGAAGAGGAAAAGGTCCGGGGCCTTTATCTTATGCTGGAAGATGTGAGCCTGCAAAGGGAATGCAAGGCACAGGAGCAAAAAAGAAAAGCCGCTGAAGAAAAATTCGACCGGGCCCGAACCCTTTTCGAAATGTTTATGGAGCATGCCCCGCTGCGGGCCTGGATCACCGACCGGCAGGGAACCATGCACTACATGAACAGCCTGTACAAACAGGCTTTTGATATTCTGCCCCACGAAAAAACAAAATCCCTGTTCGAGCTTTTTCCCCCTGCCTGGGTGCAGTCTTATTTAAAGGAAATTCAAAAGGTGTTGGAAGGCAACCAGCCTTCGGTGGTTACCGACAAGGGCCGACGGTCAAAAGAGGTTGACGGGCTGTTTAAGTTCATCCGTTTTCCCTTGGAAGTACGCGGAGAGCTCATGGTGGCCGGCTGGGCCATTGACATTACCGAGCAGGTAGAACTGCAAAAAAGATTGCTCACTATTGAAAAAAATAAAAAACGGCAGATCGTTCGTTCCATCATCGATACCCAGGAAAAAGAACGAAGGCTTTTGTCCGTTGAACTGCACGACAACGTCAACCAAATTCTTTCCTCCTGCAAATTGATGCTGGAGGCGGCCGCCGAAAACAAAGAAGCCGCCGAATGGCTAACCGATAAATGTTATCAGGGAATCAACCGGGCCATTTCGGAAATAAGAAACATCAGTCACGAGCTGAACCCTTCTGCCGTAGAGGACATAGGCCTTGCCGATGCCATTACCGATATGATGGAAAAGATAAACAGATCGGGTAAACTGTGTATCAAATTTGTTTGCAAGGGCTGCGAAGAAGCAAGCCTGGAGACCACCGATAAAATTGCCGTGTACCGCATTGTGCAGGAAGGCGTCAACAACATTCTAAAACATGCAAGGGCCACCCAGGTGGTCATTCACCTCATCTTTAAAGAAAGCCGGGTGTTTTTAAAAATTGACGACAATGGCCGGGGCTTTAACTTGGAAAGGGCCCGAAAAGGCGTGGGGCTAAAAAGCATTCAGCACCGAATTGAATACTACCAGGGAAAGTTTAAGGTACGGACCGCACCGGGAAAAGGATGTCAGATGCGGGTCATTCTGACCGTACCACAAAAACAGTTTGGAAAATAAAACAGCGCTTCGGGTTTGGGTCGCAACAGCGCTTTGCCGGAGTAAGCCGCTCCACCAACCGCGCCGGGCATTCTTATTGCACTGAATAGTTCAATCATTTAAGATTGGCCTATGGTGACGTTTAAAAAAAACATGTACCACCCCAGCTTTCTCATTGGGGCATTTAGTTTCGTTCTGCTGATCGTGGGCGTGATTTCCCGGGGCTATGGTTTTGCAGCCGGTAATTATCTGATCCTCTCAGGCATTATCCTGGGGGGCATTCACTGGCTCTGGAGCATTATTGATGTTTTTACCAACAAAGAATTGAACTCGCAAAGCCGCATGTTCTGGACCATCTTAGTAATGCTCATACCCCCGGTAGGGGGGATGGTATATTACCTGATGCTGAGTAAGAACGTTCGGTTGTAGGGTTTGCCAAGCTCAGAACCCTGCCTTGAACTTGGCCTTAAAAACCATTTAACAACAGTGGCGCTTTATAGCTATCACTTGCCTTTGTACTGGCACCGTTTTCGATGCCAACTGGTTGATTGTATCAGTTCATTAAAACACTCAAGTATGAAAAAACTTTTTGGAATGGCTGCCCTGGCTGTGTTGCTGGGGTTTGTAGCTCCTTCCTATGCCCAGGATACAACAATCAAGAAAGAAGGGGCGGTGAAAAAAGCCGGGAAAAAAATTGGCAAGGGCGCAAAAAAAGCGGGCCATGAAACCGCCAAGCTGGCCGCCAAAGGGAAGGCCAAGTTAACAGACAAAACCTCTCATGAATGGGAAGGCCCCAACGGACAAACCATTTACATTGACGACGGCCACAAATACTATTGGGTAGATGAAAAAGGCGCCCGGCGCTGGGTTACCAAAGACCAGCTAAAACCCAAGACCAAACACGGTAAAACATA
>JAEVYV010000099.1 GCA_023392575.1 Bacteroidota bacterium
GATGTTTACTTATGGAAACTCCGGCGCAATCGTAACAAATGACGACAAATCTAATGGCAGGGATAATCGGAAAAATCAACCGCCGCAATATGCCACCCATACCATTAAAGGAACGCTACAGTGGGCCTTTAAGCGTTCGGAAGAAGCGTTCAGTAGCCCTGCAACTTTTACAACAACTGGCAACACAAATACGCCTGTTGGCAATGTTAATATAAAACCAACAGGTAACACCATTGCCAGTTTTGCCTTACAACCAAATTCGCCTGTAAACATTTACACAGGACATAACCAGGTACAAGCTTCACGGCCTACCACACTCGGGCAAATTGACCCAACCCTGAGTTTCAAACTGCCGGTCGGTACCACAATCACTGGTACTCCCAAGGCTGCAGATGTTGTCAGCAGCGCAGGCGCTACCTCACTAGAATATGCCAGGGAAACGATAACGGTAGACACCGGCCAGCAAAAGTATCCACTTGCCAATACCATGGTACTTGTGCAGGCAGAAAGTGCCTATACACAAAGAACCGTCCTGGGTACATCCAGAACAGATGAAAAGGGCAATTTCAGTCTTCCTTTTATCAATCCGGCCTACGAAGGCATCACTACCTGTAAATATATTGTTGTGACCATTTCCTCAGGAGACTTCGAAACAAAGGAATTCAGGTTTCCGGTAAGTGACTTGAGCAACAGCAATGAAATCAATCTTGGTATTCAAACCGTGCTTGCAAAAACCTATCGGCTTACACCAACAATTACCATCGAAAAAGCCGAAGGGGCATCTGTTGAAAGTCCCAGGGTGGTTGTTCGTTTATACCGTGAGGCTGCCGATATTGATAACAATGGATACTTAAAAGAAGAAGGTAACCTGCCGGCAGCGGCAAGAAAAGCAATAACCATCCAGGGTAAAAAAATGATACTGGTAGCTGTAGATAGTGTTCAGCAACTAGGCCTGGTAAGCATATCCGGCGCCTCTTTGAAGTTTGGTTTTGGTAAATTGTTTTACAAGGGCAGATTGTATATAGAAATGGAATCCCCATCGGGCCAGTTTACACAACGCCAGGCAGACCTGGGCGTTACCGATCAGCAGCTGCCCGCTAACCAGGTTGTTGTGGTAAAGCCCTCTTACGAAATAAAACTAAAGTTCCCGGCAGTACAGGGGCAGGTGATGATGTATGCAGGAAGCAGCATCGTTCCGGTGCCGGGAGCCATTTTACAGGTGGAATATAATGAAGGGGATGTGGTTGCAAAAAATCCCAATCTTATCACTTCCCTGCAGGTTACATCGGTGCCGGTTTCATCATTAAATACCCAGGCGGGTAAAATAACGGTAAGCAGTTCGCGGGAAGGAGTGATCAGCAACACAGCAAATGCTGCTCCCATCCATCCGGTAACCATGGCCGCTGCCGCGGCGCCCATTAATATAGCAGCTCCCATAATGATATCAACGGCTCCGATTTCCACTAACAGTTCTTCCGCCAGTGCATTCAAATATATGCCTGTAATGCAACCGGCAGATGAAAGCCGGAGCCATACGCAACTCATTGATAAGGGGGGTGCATATACTGTTAAAACAGATAGCAGCGGGCAGTTTTATATCGGAAACCTGCCGTTGTTAAAAGCCGGCGCTAATTTTACCTTAAAGCTGGTAAGTGTTCCCCAGCAGTACAAGGATATGGAAGTGGCTCCTGCCGAAAAATCCTTCCAGCTTGCTATAGCCAAAGGAGGAGTAGCCTTCCGTGAGTTCAGCATAAAGCCCGAAGTGATCAGCATTGTTGGACGAGCCGTGAATGCGCAGAAGATAGCGTTGCCCAATGCCCGCCTGCATTTTAAAGGATCATCGTCTTACTTTGAAAGCGGCGAAACGGGACTGTTCCAAACCACTTATTTTGCCGGAAAGCATACCCTGATTATTGAAAAAGAAGGATATGTGGCAAAGGAAGAATCATTTGAAATAGTGGCCGGCGCAAAGAATAAGGGCAAGAACGAACCCGCGGTTCCTGCAAATGCCATCAAGATGGATCAAACCGTTGCATTTACCAACAGTTTACAGGCCAGTTCAACTGTACAGAAAGCTTTACAGCAGGGACAAACATTCAATGCCGCTCTTTTTGGCAATGCAACGGCAATAGCGTCCGGTTCTACCCCTACCGCTGCGCCCCAGGCTGCTGGCTTTGCTTCCATGTTGACAACTTCCGTACATAATAATTCATACGCTTTCATTCTTCCCAATACACAAGACCTGGGAGATGTGGGCTTCCTTCTGAAAAAAACAGGTAAGGTTAAGTTTCGTGTTGTAGATAAGGACAATAACACTACGGCCATTGCAGGCGCTGTTATTCAATTATTTGACAGCTCTTACACCACAAATGCCTCGGGAACCTGGCAATATGAAGGCTTTGGCGGCAATGCCACCGTAACGGTAACCGCACCGGCGGGCTATGTATCGCTTCGCACATCAGTGATCATACAGGAAAACGGTGTTGAAAATGAAGTGATTCTTAAACTTGAGAAAGGAGTGAAGGTGTATGGTAATATAAGCAGTGGTTCACAGTCTGTACCGGGGGCACGGATTCAGGCTGAAGGGTTCGATTACCTTCAATCTATTACCGATGCCTCAGGTAACTATGAATTATATCTTCCTTCAGGGGAACAGATTCTGAAAGCTGCCAAAAGCGGCTATCTCTCCAAAACAGAAAAGCGTACGCTTCAAAAAGGAACTCCCTTATTGCTGAACTTTAATTTGTCTAATGGCGGGGGCAGGAATATTTCTTCGTTACTGGGATTTGAAATTGAATTGGATCAGGCTACACCCGAGGGTTCGGGTGAAAAATGGAGCGGACGGTTTGTTAACCTGAAACCGGTAAGTGATGTGTTTGCCGTACCAGAGAACATCTCAATTGCATTCAGCAATATTAAGGTCAATTTCGACGGAGAAGGAAACGCCCTGCCTCAGGGCAATGAAATTCAGACAGATGCGGTAAACATTCCGGTCAAGCTCTTTAAATTTTTACCGGTATCATTGGCAGGCTCACCTGTAATAAAAATAACAAAGGCCGCTGATGGAAAGGGAAGTATAACGGGTCGTTTGCAGGTTGACGTTAGTCAGATTCAGGGCAGCAGGGGATTTGCCTTTAATAAAGCTGCGCCGCTGTTTGTTGTTCCGGCTTCTTCAACCGGCGTAAGCGATGTGGAACTGTTTCATGCGGGAGCATCTGGCAATATGGCTGCTGCAACCATGCGGCTGGCACAGCCTGGCGGCAGTTCGGCCTCAATGGATCTTTATGGTTTTTCCGTATTGCTAGATCTTCCCAAAACATCATTGAACAGTGAAGGCCTTACATTAGCCGGCACGATTAGCACCCCCGCCCTGGGCCCCGTTGCCCCCATTAAAGTGGGCATCGAAACATTGACCATTAGTAAAGAACTCCGCATTCAAACAGTTAAACTAAATACGGACGGGCTGCCATCAATGTCTATCGCATCATGGAAGGCTTCACTCAACTCCATGCTGTTGAGTGAAAGCGGATTTAAGCTGGGTGGCAATATCACAATAGCACTGCCTGCCTCGGGAACTTCATCTATTAACTTCTCTAACCTTTCTTTGAGCAAAGAAGCTATATATGGCGGACAGTTTGGTTTTCCTTCAGATGGCCTCAACCTCCTCAATATTGTAAAGCTGGCAGGAGGCTCCAATCCATTGAGTTTTGGAAGAGTTGGAAATACCAGTGTGTACTGCCTGTCGGGCAGCGCCGCTATCCGGTTCGACAAATTGATCACGCAGGAAATTAAAATACCCCTGTTTCAGATCCAAACCGATGGACGTTTTCTGGTGCAGGCCCCGGTGAACTTTAATGCCGATATGGGTTTTGCAAAGTTCAATCTGCAAAACCTGATCGTAAGCACAACATCCGGTCAAGCTCCCTATATCGGGTTGATGGGAGAATTCAAATCGGATCTGAGCGTATTAAAATTCAATGTTGCAGACATCCGGTTCAAAGCAAAAGCAGGAGGGGGTACGGAGTTTTCCGTCGGCACCATTGGCGCCACACTAGATATTCCGGTAATGAAAGCGGCATTGCAGGTTAGCCTGCAGGATAACGGCTTCAGCGGCGCAGGTTCATTAGGCATTCCTTCAACACCCATCAATGCCGACATCGGCTTCCATTACTACAAAGTGCCCGGAGGCATTGATGTAGGAGCCAGCTTTAAATCGGGTATCGTTATTCCCATTGGCCTGGTTACCATAGAAAACGTAGGTGGGGGATTTGCGTATAACACGGCCGCCAAAAGTTTCATGATCAATATTAATGGTGCCGCCTCCATCACGGGCACAGGAACGGCTATCCGACTAAACCCCATTGGGCTAACAGTGGAAAGCGGTCCTGTTATAAAAGGATACGCAGGTATTGAGGTGGCTTCTGTTTTTACCATAGCAAAAGCACAAATGGAATTGAACATTCCTGCTAAGAATTTTGTGGTGACGATTGCTTCTGAATTATCGCCCATGCCGGGGCTTGCTTCGAGCCGGGTGGACGGGTTGTTGCGCATTTCCTGGGACCAGCAGGATCCTTATGTATTCCTGGGGTGTGGCATGCAAACCAAAATGCTGGGGATATTGGATGGGTATGGTGAATATGCCCTGGGGTTCAACATTAAAAATCCGCGTACCCGTCAGGATGATATCAGTTATTTCTTCCGGCACCTGGATGATGATCTGGCCGCGGGCAGTGGCACGGTCTTCAGTGGTATTTATATTCACACCGGGCTTAAAGTGGGAGACCGTAATAAAAAATACGGCTTTGACATAACCGTTGCCAGCGCTAAGTTCTGGTATGAGTCCAACAGCGAGGTGTTGCTGTTTATGAATGTTACCAATTCTCAATATAAATTCAAATTAAAAGGAGGCATGTCTGCCGGCGCTGAACTGTGTGCAGTAGGTATTTGTGTGGGAGCTGGTTTTGATGCCTGTTATGGATTCACGGGAGGACGAGATGCGGTGCGGGGCTGGTACGTTGGCGGGGAAGCGGCCGGTTCATTCCAGGCATACCTGGGCGGATGCGATGCGGGTTGTAATTCCGTTGATTTTTGCTGGCCCTGGGAAGGCGGTGCGGGTGCAAGGGTTTGTGCCAACGCTTATGCTTCGATTAACATCAGCCAGAAAGACGGTATTTCGTTAAGTGCCGGTGCCGGTGGAAACCCCAATTTTAATGGATGTAACTATTAATGATTTAACGGTATGCAATATTTATATAATTTTTTTAAAGCCGGTTTTTTCCTCCTCATCCTTTGTACAGTGTCCATTGCTGCCCAAACGCAAACCAAAGGAGCTTATGGCAGCCGGATCCTCACAGGACCCAAAGGAGCCGTAATGCTCCTTTGGGGAATAGGGCAGGAGAGTTCAAAGAAGGTTAGCCAGCGATTCCCTTCCAAAGGAGAGGCTATAGAAATTTACCGGGCAGAAAGCCAGTCAGCGGCATTTAAAAAAATTGCTACTGTTGCTTTTCCTGCTTCGGCAAAGGAAATGCAGCAACGGCTGGGCGGGGAAGCGATGCAGGTTTTGTTAGGCCATCTTAAAACAAAGTCTGCTGAAGAAGCATATGATGTACTCCTTCGCTCTTCGATGGATACCCTGGGGTTCCTGGCCTTCTCCCTGCCTGTTCTGGAAGCAATGGGGCTGGCGTATACCGATCCGTCTTGGAAAACAGGACGGACATTTGTCTATCGCTTTGATAAGATTGCCGACGGAGTTAAACAGGAGAATGTATATACGGAAACGGCCAGTGAAAAGCCTGCTGCCTATACTACGCGGTATTCATTGCAGCGGCATAGCATAACCGATAGCAGCGTAACCGGTGTATGGCAAACTGCCGTCGGAACAGCTCCCTTATTTGCACAGGTTTTCAAACGCAGCGGCAACCAGGGCAGGTTCCTGCCCATAGCTAGTGTATCGCTGACCTATACGGTTAATGGTCAAACGTACATTCAGTACGGGGAACAGGTAGCGCCGGGTTCCATGAACGCATACTATATCTGCGCTACAGACTGGGCAGGCAATCTGGGACCGGCTTCCGATACCTTGCACAGCCTTTCGGTGGATGTCAACAACATGGCTTCCATTACCAACCTGCATACTGTCGATACGCTTGATGGCATATTGCTGCAATGGGATGCTCTTCCCCGGAAAGCAATTTATAGCGCCATACAAATCGAAAAATCAAGACAGGCCGGTAGTAATTTTGTCGTGCTGGATACCCTTCCCGCATCTGAAACAAAATACCTGGATCGCAGGATATTGCCTCATGCTTCTTATTATTACAGGGTAAGACCACTAATCTATAAACTGCCCGGAAAAGACCTTTTGCCTGCGGCCGAGACTATTGGTATAAAATCCAATAATAAAACTATTCCTGCCCCTCCGGCCCCTACGGGTGTGAGAACATCTTTGGCGGGAAAATCAATCCGGATCAGCTGGGATCAGAGCCTGGCCCTCGACATCTTTGCCTATTATGTATTACGCGGCACTTCCGCCAAAAACCTGGATGTGATATCCGGGCCGGTAAGAGATACCTTCTATATTGATTCACTCTTTCCTCCCAACAATGCCGGGCAACTGGTATACGCGGTGCAGGCCATGGCACTTAACCAGGCGGTAAGTGATACTTCGCTTCCGGCATCCATTATGGTGCGGCAACCGGTGGTGCTTCCTTCTCCGGGGGGCGTTCAAGCCAGGCAGGGAGCCGATGGTATTTATTTGCAGTGGGATCATGCTCATTTTGGCGAAAATGGTATTATAGGTTACGTGATCTACAGAAGAAAAGAAGGGGATCGCCATTTTAAACCGGTATCCAGTGAAATGATCACCATTCCGTTTTACACAGATAGTATAAGCGAATCCGGCAGTTATGAATATGGCATTACTTGCCTGGATGCCTGGGGAAACCAGAGTATCTTATCGCCGCTGGCTTTGGTTAAAACGGCTAATACGGCCCTGCTGATACCACCTGCGCAAATCAGCCTAAGAAACCTGGCTTCGGGCATTGGGGTCAGTTGGCCTGTTCCGTATGAAAGCAGCGGTTTGCAATATGTTATTTACCGTAAAACCATCACTGAAAAAGAATTTAAAAAGATAGGGACCGTCCCGGCTTCCCAGGGCTTTATAGATAGAGCAGCACAAAAAAATGTACTATACGAATATTGTATTTCGGTTGTTGCCGAAGGCCGGGAGGGCGATAAAAGCAGCAGCTTCTCAATACGAAAACAATAGGGGCATTGGTTTTATAACTGAAATTTCTGCTGAGGTTTTCTCAAAATCAGCAGGGTGGGAAGCAGAAATGGCGGCATGAATGGTGCCACGCAACAGCAACCTAAACGCTAACCAAACCGTTACAGCAATTAGAGCGTGCAAAAAACTGCTTATGCGAAATGTGTTTTCCATAAAACCGGCTGGTCTCCTTGGGGTTGTATTGGTGTTTGGTATCGGCATTGTTTTGCGCTGCCTGAATTATTTCCCCCATTCTTCCCTGCATTTTGATGAGCTTACTTCGGCCTTAAATATCCGGGACCGCAGTTTTTACCAACTGGCAACCGAATCGCTCGACCACAACCAGGTAGCGCCAGTGGGATTTCTTTGGCTGGAGAAAGCGGCCACGCTGTTGTTCGGGGTGAATGATCTCGCCTATCGCTTTTTTCCCTTTGTATTTTCCGTGCTTTCGCTGGTGCTTTTTTATTCCATCAGCAAGCTGTTTTTAAAAGGCGCCACTCGGTTGGGTGCCTTGCTTTTGTTTGCTGTCAGCATTGCTATGATCAACTACGCAGGTGAGGCCAAACAATATTCCGGCGAAATAGCGGCCTCTTTGTTCCTGGTGTGGAGTGCCCTGAAACTGTTGCAAGATCCGTGTAAGCCGACAACCCTTGGGTTGATTGCTCTCGGCGGTTCTTTTTTTATACTTTGTTCGCTGCCTGCAATAATTACAGCGCCACTGGTTTTAACAGGCGTATTGGTGGCCGTTCTTAAAAAGAAAACGGCACTGCCGCTAAAGCCGTTCATGGTTGTTGCCCTTTCCTGGGCCCTGGCCTGCCTGTTGTTGGCGTATCACGCCAAATTTGTGATTGCAAAAGAAGTGCAACAGGCTATGTCCGGGTATTGGTCGGCCGGGTTTGCTCCGCTCGGAAGCCCCGGCGATTTTCTCCTTTGGCTGCCTCAAAGCCTTTACAGGGAATTTTCTTTTTTTCTTATTGGCTGGATGGATGAGTACCTGTCCGGGCTGCGTTATTTTCCGCTAACGCTGCTGCTTTTGTCGGTGCCGGGTGTGTTTTTCCTGATTCAAAAAAGCAGGCTGGGTTCCTTCATTTTATTTGTTCCCTTGCTGACTGCTTTGCTGCTGGCCGTGTTACAATTGCTGCCATTTTTTGGGCGGGTTTCTATTTATGCTACCTGGCCGGTTTTAATTGGTGGAATGGCGGGCATTGCCGCCTTGCAACAAAGGCTGCCTCGTTTGTATCCTCCTGTGATGGGCGCCGTAACAGTGACGCTTATTTGTGTGCCTCTGCTGATCCTTCCTCTGGTGCATAAGGAGGCAAAGCCGCCGTATAATGCACAATCATCGCAGCCGGTGTAGCGGGCCTTAAAAAAGCAAATGCAACCGGGCGATGTGTTGTATGTGTATTTCAAGGCCCGGCATGCCCTGCATTTTTACGGGCCGAAAGAAGGCATAACGGAGTATCGCATTGGCGGCAGCTATCAAACCATCGAACCTTTTTTGCGGGAAATGGATTCTTTGAAAGGCTGCAAAAGGGTCTGGTTTTTCTTTACGCAATGGACACCCCAGCAACCTTTCCCTGACAGTATCAAAACCTATCTGGGAACGGTGATTGGAAAAGAAATCAGCAATATTCCCGACCCCGATGGATTTACCGGGCAGGCAGAAGTAGCGGCGCATTTGTATGATCTTTCTGTTGACAAATAATACCATGAACACATCCCATTATCCAGTTATCAAAACCAACATTAGAGGCTATTTTTCATTCATTCTTCACCATAAAAAAACAGCTATGAAAGTTGGCATCATTACACTAAAAAAGCAGCTCCGGATTGTGCTGGCGCTGTGGGCGGTTTCAGCCTTTATTTCCTCCTGCTCGGATTCGCCGGATAAGGCGTTGCCCGAAACCGGGTCTTCCTACTTTTTACCGGTTGGTTCGGGGGTGCAAACCGGCGGAGTAAATCGCATTCCCATTCACACACCCAAGGGTACATTTCATGTGTGGACAAAACGGATTGGCAACAACCCGGCTGTAAAAGTATTGCTTTTGCATGGCGGCCCCGGCGGCGCACACGATGCGTTCGAGTGCTTTGAAAGCTTCTTTCCCCAGGAGGGAATTGAGTTTATTTATTACCACCACCTTGCCAGTGGAAATTCAGACAACCCAAACCACACGACGCTCTATGATTTATCGCGGTATGTGGATGAAGTGGAGCAGGTGCGCAAGGCGCTGAACCTCGATAAGAGCAATTTTTTCCTGCTCGGGCACTCCTGGGGCGGCCTGCTGGCCATGCAGTATGCCTTGGCCTATCAAAATAATTTAAAGGGGCTTATCATTTCAAACATGATGGCAAGCTGTCCGGAATACGGAAAATATGCCAACGAAGTACTCGCAAAGCAAATGCCGCCGGCCGTGTTGGATAGCATACGGATGCTGGAGCAGAAGGGCGATTATCAAAATCCAAAGTATATGGAATTGCTGGTGGCGCATTTTTACAGCCAGCACGTGCTGCGCCTGCCCGAATGGCCTGAGCCGGTAATGCGAATGCTGAATAAAATGAACAATGAACTGTACGTATCCATGCAGGGGCCCAGCGAGTTTGGTATTGCCGGAAAACTGGCGAACTGGGATGTGAGCAAAGAGCTTAAAAACATTGCGGTGCCTACGTTGGTCATTGGCGCAACCCACGATACTATGGACCCGGCCTATATGGAATGGATGAGCCGGGAAATACCCAAAGCCGAATTTTTGCTCTGTGCCAATGGCAGTCATTTAAGCATGTACGATGACCAGCAGACCTATATGAACGGCCTGATACGGTTTATTAAAAAACACTGGTAGTAACTGGTTGCCGGGGCAACAGGCTGCGTAATGGTTCGGTGCCGAAATTCCTTTCGTACAATTCAAACCAAAATTTTTATTATGAAGTCAAACCTCATTGCCGGATTATTCCTCCTGATTTTTTCTGTATCTGCTTGCATGGCCAGTGGGCAGAACAAATGGTTTCAGGCGTACTCAGATTCGGCTGCACTGGAAAGTGATGCCAATAAAATCATCGGCCAATTTATTCAGGATGTCCGAAGTATTAAATCCGATGTGAGCTTTCAACCCAGGGCGATACTGCGCACAACGCCCATGCTTATTTTTTTTAGACCTTCTGAAAACACGGTGAACCTTCCGCTTTGGCAGCAGCTTACGGAAGAATCGAAATCCTTTTTTCATAAAATCTCGGATAAAGGGAAGGCAGTAGAAACATTCGGCTTGTTTTTTAACGGCTTTTACCTGCCGCACGAATTGGGACATGCCTATCAACATGCCGTAGCGCAGGCAAAATTGGTAAATGGCTATGATAATGAATACCGGGCTAATGTTATTGCCATGTTGTGGTGGAGAAAGCAGGGAAAGCACCGGGAACTGAAACGTTGTTATCAGGCAGCGAAAAAAATCCTGGCTCAACTGCCGAACCCTGTTCCGGAGGGGCAAACTGTTGAAGCCTATTTTACGGAAAATTATAGCCTAGTGGGAAAAGATCCTTTCGTATATGGATATATGCAATTCGGGCAATTCATTAAAATCTATGAAGACAAGACGTTGCCGGATTTTGATGAATTGATAAGAGGTTCAGTATCGGTGAAAGACTAATTTAAATACACTCAAAATAAATCTTCATGAGCCATCAATTAATCTACAAAAGAAATTGCCGTTTGATCGCTCTTATCGCAATACTATTCTTTACACCAGTATTAAAATTGTCAGCTCAAACCAAAACTCCCACCAAAGAACATAAAAAGCTCTCTGCTTTGGCCGGTAAATGGACGATCAAAGGGATGGAAGACCGGGTACTAGAAATTTGCGAGATGTATGAGGGACAGTATTTCATGGTTTGTAATTCTGAAGTAAAAACAAAAGCCGGCGGCCTTAGCAAAGGTGTTAGTGTGTTTGGTTATTCGGAAGATTTGAAAAGCCATACCTACTATCATTATGGTAGTACCGGATATAGTCAACTGCTTACCGGTAATGTTGATGATGCGGGAAATCTGCATTTATCCGGCGAAGAAACCCGGAATGGGAAATTGGTTAAAACGCGGGTGGTAATGACCAAAATTTCCGAAGGTTACGATTTTAAAGAGGAAACATCCACCGATAACGGCCCCTGGAAAGTTGCCACTGCTATTACGTACCTGAGGGTGAAATAGGAGCGGCCATTACAAGCCCATTTACTAAAACCAACAATGTATGCCTGCCTCTTTTCTAAAAGCTCAGGTTCTTTCATCGGTGTCGGGTATTATAACGAAAGGGAACGATTAAACAGCAAAATCAAAACATGCAACGCATTATCAAATGGAGCCTGATTCTGGCCTTGCTTTCCTGCAACCAGCCTGCGGATCAATCAAAAAAAATGAATCCTGAACCGGTTGATTTTGCCGTTATAGAACAAGCGCTTGAAGCCGAATTGAAGACCACCCGTACGCCGGGCGCCGTGCTAGCTTTGGTGCAGGATGGACGTGTTATTTATGAAAAAGGCTTTGGCGTGGCCAATGTAGAAACCGGTCAGCCGGTAACCAGCGACCTGCTTTTCCGAACCGGCTCCGTTGGCAAAATGCTCACATCCGCTGTGGCCGTGCGCATGGCAGCGGAAGGCCGCCTATCGCTGGATGAACCCATCGGGCGGTATGTAACATTAGCTCCGGGTCTTTCCCGGCTTACGCTCCGGCAATTATTAAGTCATTCAGCCGGTTTAATTAGCGGCATCGCGGTTTGCTGTCCGCAGGAAGAGTCGGCCCTGAAAACCGAGATACAAACCTGGACGGACAAAGATTTTTTCTTTACCGAGCCCGGAAAGATATTTTCCTACTCCAATTATGGTTTTATGATTGCCGGGCTGGTATTGCAGGAAGTAGCGGGTAAGCCCTATGCCGATCTGATGCACGATTATTTATTTACACCGTTGGGAATGGAGCGGAGCTTTTTTCGTCCCACCGAAGTAATGACCTATCCACATTCACAGGGACACGAAATAGCTGGCGATACCATAAAGATCAGGCGGCCTTTTTATAACGGAACGGTAGATTGGCCGGCCGGTTTTGCCTATACTACGGCAGCCGATCTGGCCCGGTTTGCCATTGCGTTGATGAATGAAGGAAGACTGGAACAAAAACAGGTTTGGGATACCGCTGTTGCCCCGACCATGCTAAGGCCGGTCATAAAGCTTTCATCCAACTACGGAAACCTGGAAGGAAGAACAGCGGCGGGCATTGCCGAAAGCCAGCCGGCTTATGGTTTTGGCTTGATGCACCAAACCTTTCATGGCACCCCACTGCTGGTGCACGGCGGGGATATCCCCGGTTTTGGCAGCCTGGTGGCCATGGCGCCGGGGCAAAGAATGGCAGTGATTGTTATGGCCAATAGATCGGGGGCACTATTGAAAAACACGGCGGCCCGGGCACTCGAAATATTGCTGAAAATAAAGCCGTCGCCGGAGGCTTCGCCAGCTTCTTTTGTTTTATCGCAACAAGAAATGCAGGAGCTTGCGGGCACCTATGTCAACGGCACCATGCAGTTTGTTATTCGTTATGCGAACGGAAAGCTTTTCTTTAAAGAGTCTCCGGCCGTTGAAAAGGAACTTCACAAAGTGGGGGACAATCATTTTTTATATGATCATCCCGACGAGGGGCCTACCGATTTATTTATACTTCGCGATGAAGAAGGGCGACCCGCCTATGTAAGCCGGCTGCTGGAGACCGCCCGGCGGGTGTATGATCGTAAATAAGCGGTTCGTGAAGACACGATCCGGGCTGAAAAAAATTATTTTACAGTTTGGCCAAAGAGTATTTCGAGTTCTTTGTATAGCTGCCAAATGGGCTTTTCCCCATATCCCTGAGCTATTGCATATCGGCCTTTTACATTACCCTCTCTGTCAATTAGAAACAAAACCGGGAGCCAGTCAGCCGAGTACATTTTGCTTATTATACTATCTCCCATAACATGGTGCCACATATTCGTTCCATCTTTTGCGATGGCTTCTTGCCAAGCTTTCTCATTATCCCGTAATGCAACGCTGATTATTTCTAATCCTTTTTGCTGAAAATTTTCATGTAACCATTTTAAACCAGGCGCAAGTTGGCGGCACGGCACACACCACGACCCCCAGAAATCCAGCAAAACATAAGTTTTTCCCTGGAAGTCGTCTAAACCAACCCTTTTGCCATGTTGGTTCACCGCACTAAAGGCAGGGGCTTTACTACCCAGCGGTACTTGGTTTACCTTATTCATGTGCCATAATATGCTTCTTCCATAACTACTGGCCCGGAGCGACACAGGCATTTTGTAATAAAGACTATCAACCGGATAAAAAGAAATACGTTCTACCTCCAAATTTTCCTTGAGCAAATATGCCGTAACATAGGAAGCAGGGTTAGCTATGATAAATTGCGAGTCAATCTTAGACATCATATTGTATAGTTCCAATTCTACTTTTTGCAAACTATCAATGGCCTGCTTTTGGGAAAAGCCTTTTCCCTTTCCTGATAATGCATTTGCTTCCCTTTCTTTGCTTAACTCGTTCTGTAATAAATATAACCTTAGCCAGGTGCTTTTTTTATTGTTTCTGAGCTGCTCATTCTCTTTTTGTGAAGCACTACCAGTCACCATTGTTAGAAAGCGCAGGCTGTCGTTAACAACCCTCACCTTTGTCGCTCCAGACTCCAAGAAAACAGTTGCATAATCCAAACTATATGCATTAAAATCTTTATTAAAAGACAGTTCGGCATAAGTAGGTTCGGTTAACTTGCCCTTAAAGGCGAACTTGCCTTTTTCAATTTTGCAGCTATCAATTATTGTTCCTGAAGCCTCCGTTGAGTAAAGCAGGTAAATCTGTTCCCTTGTGCTCTTAGCTATATGTCCGGAAAGTGAGAAAATGCGATAGGGCTCTTTTTCTTTTCCCTGGGCCTCAGCTTTAAAAGAAAATAAATTTATATAACAGCAGAACAATAGAATTAGGCCGTTTTGCAGAAAAAGACTTTTCATTTGATCACTCCTAGACCGTTAAAATAAAAAGAATAAAGATTTGTCTGCATAATGGAGGTGAATTTATTGTAAGCGGCCCTTTTTCACCGCCCCGGCTTGTGTCCTCACAAGCCGCTGTTTATTCTCCACACCAATCCCTGTAATCCTGTAAAAAGTCAAAATCGTTGATTCCTTTTTCATAAAACCTGCAGGAGGAGTAATAGTAGTCGGCAGGGTTCTTAACAAGACTCCATTTACCTCTCATGGGGTTAAGGTGTATGTAGTGTAATTTCTGTTCCAGCGCCGGCAATTGATTCAGTAAAAACCAATCGGCTTTGGGATGCCAGAAATTATAGCTGCGGCTGTGCCAGTCCACCTTGTAGTGGGGGAGCACGTGCGGCGCTTTTTGTTTTGCGGTTTCCTGAAACTGGTGGGCTGTAAATTTCATAAAGCTGGCTACAGGGCTTTCTTTGCCATTGTTCTGCAGCAATTCCCAAATAAGATGGATGTGGTTGGGCATAATGACAAATCCATATACCCTTATGCAGCCTTTGTGGTATAAATATGACAAGGATTGAGCGATAATGGGTTCTAAATTAAAATCTTTTAGTAGTGGTTGCCATTGGTGAATCGTGGCCGTGTAGAAGTATAGCTCGTTTTGAAGCATGCTATACTAAAATAAGTATTAGCCGTTAGAAAGTAAAGCGGCTCGTGAAGACACGGGCTACAAAGGAAGCGGCCTGTGAGGACACAAGCCGAGGCTGAAAGCATTGCCGTTAGAAAGTAAAGCGGCTTATACAAATGAAGTTGAACTTAAGCAGCTCGTGAGACACGAGCTATGGCGGCAAAGAATAACCCACTCCCATACGAGAAAGATCAGTTTTACTCACCATCCCAATACGCTCAGTCATGTTATTTATCCCAACCCGGTACAGGATATGCTTGGCATTCGTACATCACTGGCGAACCCGCAAATACAGATCGTGGATAGCTATGGAAAAATAGCGGGGGCTTATCAAAATCAACACGTCATTAAAACCGACCACTTGCCTGCCGGACTTTATTTTCTTATAATCGAATCGAAGGGGCGGAAGGAAATATTGAAATTTGTTAAACGCTAAATTTCCGGCGGCTAACGGAAAAAAATAAAAGGCAGAAGAGATACCGGGCTATTCTGAGCAATCTCACCGCCACGGCTCGTGTCTTCGATCTGTGGCTGAAAAGCGAAAACGGGCATTTGGACCCAAAAAGCAGACAGCAGCGGTGCAAAACAAGACAAGGGGCGGCCTTTTGCAGACAGCGGCGGGTAAAAACCAGCAAAGAAAGCCCCGGCGCAAGACAGCAATGGCCGCTACCAAACAGCGGTGGCCCAAAAGCAGTCTGAGTTCGGCCCTTTTCAGGCAGCGGCAGCCCAAAACAAGCCTGCAGTGGGCTGACCCAAGACA
>JAEVYV010000118.1 GCA_023392575.1 Bacteroidota bacterium
GCCCCCGACCTTGCATGGTGGTGTGCTGACCCGCATTCCATAAAAAAACGGCTTGCTAACTTTCCGGGTGCGCCTGGCATAACACCTGCACTGTGAGACCCGGAAAAGAAAGAAATAAGTTGAAAGAAATCAAGGCAGATATTCCGCATTCAACGGGGAAGCTGCCCTGTCATTTTAACTCTTCTATTACCAGGTCTTTCCAGCGCACTTTGATGCCTCCGCCGTCATGGATCTGCAAGGCAATAAAACCCCTGCCGGCACCAATCTTTTCGTCTTTTAATTGAATCATCTGGTGACCATTGAGCCAGGTAGTGAGTTCATCTCCCTTCATTCTGATCTTCATTTCGTTCCACTCCCCTTGCTTTAGGAATTGCTCATCTTCTGGCCTGGGTTTGATCAACCATCCCCGTCCATAGGATTCGTAGACGCCACCGGTGTGTTTGCCCTGGGGCGCCACTTCTACCTGCCAGCCGCTGATCTTGGTTCCTTCAATGCCCGAGCGGATAAACACACCGCTATTGCCGTTTGCCTCCTGCTTGAACTTCAGCGTCAGAACGAAATCCTGGTAGGGCTCATTGGTCGACAGGTAGCCATAGCCTTTGTCGGGGCCACTTTCGCAAACCAGTTCCCCGTTTTCTACATACCATTTTTCCGTGCCGTGCGTGGTCCAGCCCTCCAGGTTTTTACCATTGAATAGATTCTTGCCTGATTGGGCAGTGGATGCCATGGCCAATAAACAAAAAAAGCAAAAGGTGAGGAGTTGTTTCATAAAGCAATATTGCTGCTGAAGATAAGATTTTTCTTCAATGCCGGGCTGTGGTGGAAGGGGTTGAGAAGATCATTTGGCTTAACTGAAAATGGCATACGTTACAGGCGCTTGTGGGTACACAAGCGGAGGCAGCAGAATGTTGCCGCATTAAATCCAGACGGCAACAGCTATCGTCTCGTCAACTTTAAGGTTTTCCTTTTTTCTGATTTCCAATTTAAGAGGGAGCAGGTACGTATTCTTCTTCGTGTCAAACCAAATTGCCGTTTCCCATTCACTATTACCAATTTTAGCAGTTGCCTTCAAGCGGCCCCAGCCTTCTTCGTTTGATTGAAAAGAACTTCTAATTTCTTTGGAGAGTTTATTTGGAAGAGAAATAAAATGCCAACCGGCAGGCCCGGTGTATCGCCAGGGTTTTCCTTTAAAACTATATTTTATTTTCATGAATAATGATTCGCTAAACAATTCCATTTAAAGTGTCTCAAAACATTACTATCCAACGCAGAAGGTATTTGTAAAGTGGCTGTATTCTGCGTTGGGTCAGCCGATACCGAAACAGATTTATTTTCTTTTTCCGAAGATAATATTTGCTGCTGATAGAATTCCGCTCCCCGGATAACTGAAGCTAATTAGCGAAATAACTGCTGATACTGCTTTTCATCTGCCGCTATTGCAGAAACACCAATGCTAAGCGCATTGCTTTATCAGTCATTCGAATAGTTTCTATAAGGGTCTGCAGCCCAAATAAAACTTCACTGTTGCTCAATAAATCGTGACAGCTTTAACTGTAGCCTTCTTCCCTTTACTATTCTTCCATTCAGCAGAACTTATGGTTTGATTTTTAATCCTCTGCACTATACCCTCTTTGTCCATTTTTCCATCGTCATGCACTGTAAAATTGTCGAAAAAGAACTTAATTGTTCCTTTGTCTTGACAGTATAAACTAACTCCTATTACAGCTTTCCTACTATTTTTTAAAGGTTCAAAATTCTCGATAGAAATATGGAGATTGTCTGCTAATTGTTCTACAGTCGTATAAACAGATGCCTCTCCCAACTCGCTTAGTTCCTTTTGACAAACGAAACCACCCTTTGAATTGTCACAAGAGCAGGCTGCAGCCACCAAAACAAACAGAAGATAACTCAATCTCATTCAGGATTTATCTATGAGATATTGCAATAGGACCTTTTCCATAAGATTGCGCTTAACACTCGCATTTACGCATAAGCCGAAACTACACTTTTTCCTAAAGCCTTTCATTTTCAGCAGCCAAGGATTGGGGTTTATTTTTTTGACACCTGCATTTATCAAATCCACCTTCGGGGCCCTTGGCCGGCCGGACCCTTATAGGGCCAAGGGCATCACCCCTGGGCAAGACAGGAATGATTTCGAATAAGCCAGTGAGTTCCCCTCCATTGCATAACGCCAGCGTAAGACGCGTCAAGAAAGGAAAGAAAGAAGGCTCTATCTCTCACCATTCCCCACTGACCCCTCGCAAAAGGCATTGGTGCGGTGGCTTTTAGTGCAAACTGATCACCCGCGAGATTTTCCACCCGTTTTCCGTGTGCTGCCAAATCAATATGAAACGACTAACTTTAGGATGCTTTGGCGGAGGTTCCTGGTTATTATGAAACATGTGTAACCCCATCTCCACTGCCCCGAAGCCTTTGATTGGATATACTTCAATGCTCCCCTTGACCAACTCCCTGGTTACCTTTCCACAAATGTTTCTTTTCGTCGCGTCCACCGTGTGCTGTTTTGAATTCGAAAAGCCCCCCTGGTCATGGTAAAATTCCAGGCTATCCGCATAAAAAGAAGCGTACTTATCTAGATTAGCAGAGCAAGTATTGTAGGCATCAAAGAAAAGACTGTCTAATCTGACAATCGTATCATACAATTGCCGGTCAACCGGGCGGTAGTTTTTGGTTAACCGATAGGTGGATACTTTTGCTGAATTACAACCCATCAAACCGATAATCGTAGCCAGCAGCGCAAAATAGATACAATTTCTGATCTTCATTTTAGATGATCCTCGTTTTAATTCTGTGATCGAAATAGTCCCCGACAGGTTGCAGTCACCGTTCAAAGCGTTTGTAACGTAGGGGCATTTATTCCAGTGCTGCACGCTTTTCCTGCCATTGAATAGTGATTTGTTGTTTCATTTCGTGCTTCAGCCACTATTCTACACGCCTTCTGTTAGCGGCAGCCGGACTTGCCGTTCCTGCCTGCGCACCAGCAGTTTGTAACAGGGGTAAGAACAAAGGGTAACAATGCTCGCAATGAGCAGGCTTACCTGGTCACTTATGGCAAAACCGACAAACAGTGTAATGGTCACCAATAAGGCAAAATAAGTAGAGAACGGATAGCCCCATGCTTTATAGGGCCGCTTTAATGCCGGCTCTTTTCTACGCAACCAGATCAATGAAAGAAAAGCAAAACCCGTTACAATGGTCATTAGGAAAGCGCCCAAAGCAAAAAGCTGATCGAACGAGCTAACCAGAATAAGTACGACTGTTAGTACGTAGCAAAACAACAAAGCAAAATAGGGTGTGCCTCCCCTGTTTACTATCGTTCCCTGTTTCAGAAAAAAACCATCCCGGCTCAACCCAAACAAGATCCGCGAGGGAATCATCATGTAGGCGTTCAAAATGCTGAAAAGCGAGAATAAGGCAATAATGGTGATCAGGTTGGTGCTCCATTGCCCAAATGCTACCGCTGCAGCATCTGCTGCCGCAAGCGGGGAAGCGGCCACCCTTGCAACCGGCAACACATAAAAAACAGCTGCATTAATCAGCACATACAGAATGGTTACAGCCAATGCCCCAATCAGGTAAGACTTTGGAATGTTTTCTTCGGGGTTGTCATCTTCTTCGGCAAAAAACGAGACCGCCATCCAACCATCATAGGAACCGATGATGAGCTGAAGAGATTTAAACAAGGCCAGTATCAGACCTCCCTTTACAACCCGGGTATCAACGGCCGCCGTACTTTTATCCGGTGTGCTGAAAAAGCAGCCAATCACCAATGCCAAAAAGAGCAGCACCTTCACAGCGCTCGTGAGTTGTTGTGTGGCGCTCCCGCTTTTCACACCCGGCAAATTGATCAGGGTGAAAACGGTAAGAAAAAAAATAGCCACCAATGTGCCGTAAGGTTTCAGTTGCGGGAATAGCAAAGCACTATACTCGCTTAACACAATACAGAAATAAGCAGGAGCAATGGCGTTTGAGATAAAGTCGAACCAGCCATTCAGAAAACCGGCGTAGCCGCCAAAAGCCCGCTTAATGTAATTGTAAGCCCCTCCCGCCCGGGGAAGCAGGGTGGTGAGTTCCGCATAAGAACTGGCAGCAAGCAAGATGTACAGCCCAATGATCAACCAGCAAAGCAAAATGAGCAAAGCATCAGGCAAAACGGCTGCAATGCTTGCCGGTGTTCTTAAAATACCCACACCAATGGTGCCGCCTAATACAATAGCGATTCCAAAAGCAAGGCCCAAAACCTTTTTTAGTTTGTTTGCCATACAAAACCGTTATCAAGGCTTTCACAAAGAACGAGTGTTTGGTTGATCGGATATTTGATCGCCTCCACCGGTTATCGGCTTGCTGTTGTGCTGGCATTTTAAATTCATCAGCCCGGCAACTGAAGCCGATAGCGCACCTAAAGTACAAGATATTTATTTGTTCATCTTCTGTTCCGTCTGCCAGAACAGAAGATGAACATTGTTGCTGTTGTTAAGGTTTTTGTTCGTCGCTCCGGCTGACGCAAGCGGCCTGTTGTGTGTTTGCTTTATTTTTTTCAAAGGGTCTTTAAATAATCCTTGATGTCTTGTCTCAATATGCTTTGGGCAACTTCCTTGTTGACCGGGAAATTTGAATTATTGGCGTCAAACTCAAACCAATAGCACGTTTGCCTTAACAAGAGCATATTGTTTGGCAAGGGATCAATACGCATAAAATCCACATCTCCGTTAATTGATTTTTCAGCTTGTATGTAATGGGCTTTTGAGCGGTCTGTCAGAAAATCCCTGTGCTTTGGGTTTAATGGAATACTGTGACTTGCTTCATAGATAAAAGCAAACTCCTTTTCCCCTTTTTCAAATGTCACGGTAGCAACAACACGTGTCGAGTCATTTATCTTAAACAGCTCTCCAACACCAATGGTGTGATACCGAATTCCATTTTTGACCAACTCGTCAATAATAATGGGGACTGCGTCACTGGAACGAAGCCAGTTCATGCTGGCGCCGCCTTTATGGAAGTGGTAATAGTTTTTGTTGTTGATTATCTGGGAATATGTCGTGCTGGAACAAGCCAAAAGAAATACAATGGAAATTAGTCTAAGCATTAAATAGTGGTTGAAGTTTTTTTGCAAAAATAACGCCCACCACCAGCATTTAGACATAAGCCAAGGAATCAACAGTCATCGCATAAACACCAACGTAAGACGCGTCGGGAAAGGAGATGGGAATTCAATAATCACAAACATGGAAGCCCCTATATTGTTTCGCCGATGCGTCTCCCTGAAAGCTCATGTGCGAATGGCCTGGCCGCATCGCTTGCAGACATGTGCCATACTGCTGCAGAGCAGTGCTCTTACTTTGCACAGGCCAAGCCATCAAAAGAGTACTGAAATAAAGGTCGGGCACCTACCTTTCAGAGAGTCAACAATCTTACCTTAGTTTCTTAAAATGAAAAACATGAATAAGCCATCAGTAGGCTGGGTAGGATTGGGCAATATGGGAATCCCCATTGCTAAAAACTTGCTGAATGCAGGTTATAGTGTAACTGTGTATAACCGCACAAAATCAAAAGAGCAAGAATTGCTTCAGGCCGGTGCCTCTTCGGCACCCAGTCCCAAAAGCCTATGGCAACAATGCGACATCGTTTTTACTATGGTGTCAGATGACGCGGCAGTAAAGGCCGTTTTTGAGGGAGAGCAAGGTTTACTTTCTTCACCTCCTTCCGGCAAGCTGGCTATTGATATGAGTACCGTGTCACCTGCTACGTCCCGGTACCTGGCGGAGCAATGTCATAAAAAGGGCGTGCAATTTTTAGATGCCCCGGTTTCAGGAAGTGTAAAGCCTGCCCGGGAAGGGACTTTAATTATTATGGTTGGTGGCGTTGACAATGCCTATCAGAGGGCAAAACCTTTATTCGATGTTATAGGGAAGTTATCCTTGCACTTAGGCAACAACGGAGCAGGCACTTCGGCAAAACTGGCCATCAATTATTTTTTGGGATTGACAATTCAGGGGCTTGCAGAAACTGTTTTATTTGCCCGCCAGAACGGTATTGATACCAGGGATATGCTGAAAATCATCAATGAAGGAGCTCTGGCAAATGACATCACCAAGGGAAAATCCACCAATATTCTTCAGCATGATTTTAAAGCGGCTTTTGCCTTGAAACACCTTGCAAAAGATTTGCGCCTGGCTAATCAAACAGGATTAAACATGCCTCTTTCTTCGCCTTTATTAGACAGCTTTCAAAATGCCTTAAGTGCAGGCTTGGGAGAGGAAGATGTGATGGCTATTTTTAAATATTTAGATAAACAAGGCGCATGACAAACAGCCATCTAGCGCAAGAATGCAACGTAGTCCTTGCAGCCGAACGGACTTGCGCCTTACCATAATGTCAGCACCCTATTCTACTTCCATACGGTTTTATCAGTAAAAGAACCAAACAAGTTCCAATGAAACTAAAGCCCTGCTGTTTGTAAGGCAAACAGCCGATTACCATTGACAGCAACCGGCAGCATTTTATTTATTTACCTGCTCAAAAACCGGCTGTGAGAAATTGTATTTAAACGAAACCTGTACTTTAACGGCAGATGCGCTAAAATCATCCCTGAAGTTTTTTCTTTTCCCCCATTGCAATTCAATGCCCGCCAGGAACTGAGAAAAAGGCTGGTACAGTAAATTGAGAATGGCATAATGGCCACTCCGGAAAGCATTGGCCGCCTGGGCTTCAGAATTATAAATATGCACCCTTGAATAGCCCATCGTGCTGCTCCATTTGCCGGTCCATTGATGCTCCAGGAAAGCCATTCCACCGATTACCGGTAATGACACGCCTAATACCGGAGTGGTGGGATTAGCGAAATTGTTTTTAATACCAATATCAAAAGCGGCATCGATTAGTTGGTTTTCAATGCCTTTACCATAGACGAATTGCCCCTTAAAAATCGTTGTGCGATTCAGGTGCTGTGTGGAGCTGATGTTAACCCCCCACCCGGCTGCATCTCCGCTTAGGTCGGTAGGGTTATTGCCGGTATCTTCCCATTTGATCCATTTTAAAATACCGGCCAGTTCAATATACCCGTTCTTCATGATCCTGCGGTATTCGGCCGTAAGATCCGGCACTTTGAACTCCGCCCTTACATTTTGAAGCTCGATCCGGTCTGCGTAAATCCCCTCATCAGGCGTAGCGCCGGGCTTTTCCAATCCTATCGCCCATCTGTTTTGTTCCGAGCTGTGCCTATAACGGACCAGGATGGTCCGCAAAAAGGGCCAGCTCGGCGGCCCCCAGTAATCCAATATGTTGGGGGATACATCGGCATCCGTGAATATGCCTTCGGTTTGTCCGACCGTAAAGTTCCCCAGTTCTGCATAGGCCTTCCGGAAGTGAAAAGTGGTTTGACCGACATTCGGCCCTGATCCAAAAAGATCGAACTCAAATGTTGTTTTGAGACGGCCCCAGGGCGTTGGCGACCAGCTTTTAAATCCCAGTCTTGTTTGCCGAACACTGAAAAATATTTTTCCATCCGGGGCAAATTGGTCTTTAAACTGGGGAAGTCTCGTAACCCGTAAGACATCAAACCAGTCAGGATCAATCTGGTTAAAATTGTAGCCTATATCTGTCATTATGTACCCGAATATTTCAAGACCCTTTTCCCGTTCCCGCCCCTGGTCCTGGGCTTTTGCATGACTGAAAACGAACAGGCAGAGTGGCAGCAAACACAACTGTCGAAGTCTTATGTTTAACAAAAACATGAACAATCCATTTGATCAGCATTTATTTCTTCATTCAAGCACGGGTGGCGGTTGTTCGCTTTCCGCCTACCAAAACCAAACAACTAAAAGAAATTGAGGTTTTCGGGTATGCTGAGTTGTTTCCCAAAAAAGAATATGATTTGATTATTCAGCTCGGAGTATCCATTATTGGATGCTAAAAAAGTGTTTTTAAAGTTACGATTTGTTTGGCAATAGCATGTTCCATTTCCTACAACTCAAGGGGTTATTTAACAGCAACTGGAGCCGTGCATAAGACCCATATGGCGAGTCCGCTTAAAACAAACACCAGGTATACAAAGCGAACGAGGTGCCCCTGTTGCCTTTTATAACATTTGCAAAACAAATGCAATTGACTTGCTGTCGGTTTCCGTCTGCCTCTTTCAATTCTGTTTATTAGAGCTTGGATTAATCGTAGAACAACAGCAACCTCCCTGGTGAGGGGTTGGAAGTTTTGGAATTAAGGTTGAGGCTGGAAGTTGGGTTCGTTTCTGCGCAGGCTTGCAGTACTGAGGGATTGGTGCCGGGCTTTTTAGGAAGACCCGACTGCGAAGCAGTGCCCTGATCCCTTCAGGCCCGGAATGACCAAGCAAGCAGCTTTCATTTTTTCGGCCCTTCCGACAAATGGGATGAGCGCCTCTGCAAACAATGCGGTCCAGCCAATCGACAAGGCTTTGAGCAAGGCGCATCGGGAAGAAAAAGAAAGATAAGTTACAGACGCTTGTGGGGACACGAGCCGGGGCTCAAGTTGACACATGATTCGCCATTTACAATTTATTTATGCGTCCACATAATATTACGTCGGTCCTGCTTTTCGGCAACACATTGTGTGTGAGGGTACTGCCGGTGATAGCGTAGGTGCCTTTGGTATCCTATTCTTTTTGCGCTGCCACATTTTATGTATGCGTCTGAAACCAAGCTGCTGACAACCGGTTTCCCTGATTCCACCGTTCATCGTACACAACCACAGTTCATTCAGTCTTCACCTTTTTTAGGAAATCACCCCTTCTAATTTGGCACCTCGAATTTATTAACCATCCAAACAAGACAGATGAAGTTTACAAGTTGGGCATTGTTGTTAGCCCTCGTGTTTTTTGTGCTTTTTTCGTCCTGTAAAAAGGAGAAACCCAAACCAGCAGACGTGGATTTAGCCGCTGTCCGCATGACTGATTTCCAGGTGCAGGAAACAGCGTATTCCACCATTACCATCACGCACCCCATTGTACAAGAAGGTGTGGAAACACAAATGGGTGAGATTGAAGTGGTGCTCCCCAAAGGAACAACACAACTGCAACTCACACCCAAGGCTTCCAATTTTTCAAAAGCCGGCTTTACCATTTCACCGGCCCTGGGTATAAAACAAAACTTTTCCGGCCGCAGCATTGTTTACGAGATCGCCTCTACCCAGGACGGTTCAAAAGCGGTGCATTATCATGTTCGCATCAGGGAGGAAGATGACGTGGCAACCGGCAATATCCAGATTACCGGTTTCGCCTTTCTGAAAGCAAAAAACCCCGCTTTGCCGGCCGATATGGAAAGTGCCCGCATCATTCATCGTCCGGGTAACATGGGGTACATCTTTGTTTTTGTACCGGTTGGAACCGATTTCACCTCCCTGACGCCCACCATTTCGCATAGCGGAACCGGTTTGTTTTATTCGCAGGACCCCGGCTCCAGTCCGGCCACTGCCACCACCGTTTATCCCGCCGCAGGAACAGCGATTGACTTTTCCTATCCCAAGGTTTTTTATGCCGTTGTAAAGCAGGGCAGCGAAACCCAGTTCTATAATGTGATTGTGGATGTCCGAAACCCGATCCAATTCAGCCAGTCCGCCGTGACAACGGCAAACGTAAAAGCGGGCAGCAGCCAGTTGGTCGACGCCACCACCTTTGTTAACCGGGGCAATCACCCCATCAGCATCCTGGGGGTGGAGCACAGCCAGCAGGTACCCGCAGGCGTAAACGCCCTGAGAGGGGTGGCCAGTGTTCCGGCCTTTGGTTTGCTCCCCGGCAGCAGCAGTGCGGTGAAAGCATCGGTTAGCGCACAGATCTACCCACCGGGAACCTACGAGGTGCGTGCCTCCTTCAAACCAAGGCTCACCGATTACTGGGAGGCCGACAACCTGCTTCAGTCCACTGAACTGCACATCACAACCACTATTGTGAACTAAGGTTTGCCTGGGAAAGCAAGGCTGCGCAGGATGAATGGGGCATCAAGATTGACGCCGGGTCCCTGCGGAGACCCGGCTGGGAAAAAGACAGGGAAAGGATGCGCCCTTCTCCAGGGGCCTGTGAGCGTCGTTAATCTACAACCTTAGTCCAGCCTGGTCCCGCTGTCGTAGCGATCCAGGTTGATGCCCGCTGCGGCGGCCACGTTCCGGATAAGGCCCTGCCGGTAGGCCGGTTTTAGGTCCTGCAGGCTGATGTAACCATTCAGCAGCTCATTCACCACTCTATTGCTCAGCATGAATTTGGCCGCATGAGTCCCGAACCGCTGCTCCAATGCCTGCTTGATGGGAGCAAATACGGTTTCCCGGTCATCGGCAGCCTTGCGGCCGGCGGCCTGTTGGGCCGGGGTGGGTTTGGGCTGGCGTTGTTTTTCGGAAGAAAGGTTTTGGGCGGCGGCCGCTTTCCGGACCTGCTCCAGGTGCCGGGCAAGCTCTGTGGCAAAGCGATGGTTTTTAAGCCGCGGGTGTACCCTGGGTTCCTGTATAATGCTTTCCGGCCGGCGGGTGCCGGCAGCCAGTTCCCGCACCAGTTCCTCGCCCATGACCTGGTAGGCGGGCCGGTTCAGGTGCTGCGCCAGCTCATCGCGGTAGCGGAGCATCTCGTTTACAATGTATTGTTCCCGCGGACTCAGGGTATGAAGGTCGGCGGGCTTTAGAAAATTTGTTTTGGCTGCCGCCGGGTAGATGGTTGTGCCCAGCAGTTCCTGTTCTTCGCGTACAAAGGGCATCAGCTTTCGCTCCTCCGCCTCGGCTTCCAGTAGGGCTTTCAGCGGGTGCAGCCAAATCACGTCTTCGGCCGCATACTGCACCTGTGCATCCGAAAGCGGCCGGCGGAGCCAGTTGCTTCGTTGTTGTTTTTTATCCAGGCTCACGTTCAGCTTATCACGCAGCAGCACACTCAGCGAGGGTTGCTCGTAATTCAGCAGCCGCGCCGCTACTTCTGTATCGAACAGGTTTTGGGGATAGCAACCCAGGCTGTGCAGCAACCGGAGGTCTTCGCCGGGGGCATGCACAATCTTTTGAATGCCCGGCGCTTCAAACAGGGCATACAGCCTGCTGAGGTCAAGTCCGGCCAGCCCGTCAATCACATAACAGGCCTGGGGGGTAGCCACCTGTACCAGGCACAGGGTAACCCCATAACCATAACTGTTGTTATCAAATTCAAGGTCGAAGCTGAGAATATTGCAGCGGCCCAGCTCCTGCAGGCTTTGCTGCAGCTTGGCCGGCTGGTCAATCAGGTGTACGGGGCTATTTCCGGGAGAGGTCAGGCGCAACAGGAATATAATTTAGCCTGCAAAAATAAGGGTTCGGCAGATGGGTATTTTGCGGTTGCCGGTGTAGTACATTATGCCTTGCTG
>JAEVYV010000153.1 GCA_023392575.1 Bacteroidota bacterium
CGGCAAACCCTTGCTGCTTCTGGACCGGCCCAACCCCAACGGGTTTTATATTGACGGCCCGGTGCTCGACCCCAAATACAAATCGTTTGTAGGCATGCAACCCGTACCGGTGGTGTATGGAATGACCATTGGCGAGTACGCCCTGATGCTGAGCGGAGAAAAATGGTTAAGCGAAAAAGCCAACCTTCGTGCAGAATACTACAAAGCAGCCAAAAACAATCCGCCGGACACGCCGTTCCATTTTCTGGTGATCCAGTGCGAGAATTACACCCATGACACCAAATACGTTTTGCCGGTAAGACCCTCGCCCAACCTTCCGGAAATACAATCGATCTACTGGTATCCTTCCACTTGTTATTTTGAAGGAACCGTGTTGAGCGAAGGACGCGGCACAGACAAACCGTTTGAGATTTTTGGCCACCCTTCGCTGCCCAAAAACCTCTATAAGTTTACCCCCACCTCAAGAGACGGCGCCAAAGAACCCAAACTCAAAGACCAGGTTTGTTACGGGTGGAACCTCAGCGGCTCACCCCAGGAGGTATTGAAAAAAATGGACAATAAAATTCAGTTGAAATATTTGTTGGAAGCCTACAGGCTGTTTCCGGAAAAAGAAAAGTTTTTCATTCTGCCCAAATCCGGAAGTGCCGACCAATCGTTTTTTAACAAACTGGCCGGCAACGCCGATTTAATGCAACAAATCAAATCCGGCGTTTCGGAAAACGAAATCCGCAAAAGCTGGGAGCCCAAGTTGAGCGAGTTTAAAAAAATCAGGAAAAAGTATTTGATGTATCCCGACTTTGAATGAAGTTGATTAGGTTGATTTGGTTGAATGGTTGATTTTTGCAAAGCTTAGAACGAATCAACTTAATGAACCCAATCAACTAAAT
Source organism: Bacteroidota bacterium (assembly GCA_023392575.1). Taxonomy (GTDB): domain Bacteria; phylum Bacteroidota; class Bacteroidia; order Chitinophagales; family Chitinophagaceae; genus Flavisolibacter. The sequence continues at coordinate 888 of JAEVYV010000153.1, forward strand.
GAACTATCAGGATCTCCGAATCGTTTTTATGGGCACTCCTGAATTTGCCGTGGCATCTTTGCAGGCCCAGGTAAATGCAGGTTGCCATATTGTTGGCGTCATTACGGCACCGGACAAGCCGGCCGGCCGGGGAATGAAGTTGCAGGAAAGCGCCGTAAAAAAATACGCCGCGGAAAAGGGATTCAACATCCTTCAACCCGAAAAATTAAAGAACCCACAGTTTTTAGAGGAGCTGCGGGCCCTGCAGGCTGATCTTCAGATTGTAGTGGCCTTCCGCATGTTGCCCGAGGTGGTTTGGAACATGCCACCCATGGGCACCATCAACGTGCATGGCTCGCTGCTTCCTCAATACCGGGGTGCTGCACCTATTAATTGGGCCATCATCAACGGAGAAAAAGAAACCGGCGTCACCACCTTTAAGTTAAAGCATGAAATAGACACGGGTGATGTTTTGCTGCAGGAAAAAATTGCGATAGGCGAAAACGAAACAGCGGGTGAGTTGCACGATAAAATGAAAGAAGTAGGTGCGCAGCTTTTGGTAAAAACCATCCGGGGATTGGCAGACGGAAGCCTAAAGGAAACACCTCAATCAGCAATCAGCAATCAGCAATCAGCAATCGGCGATACTGCTCTGTCAAACCCTCATTCGCCATTGCCCATTGACCTTTCATCTCTCAAACATGCTCCCAAAATATTTACCGAAACCTGCAGAATTGATTGGAACAAATCGGTTGACGAGGTGCACAACCTGATCCGGGGCCTCTCGCCTTTTCCCGGAGCCTTTAGTTATTTGGGTGGTAAAATGCTGAAGATCTACCGGAGCGAAAAAGAACAGACCCAACCGGCCCTGCAGCCCGGTAACTTTGAAACCGATAAAAAAACGTTTTTAAAATTTGCCTGTGCCGATGGTTTTGTGCAGGTTAAAGAATTGCAGTTGGAAGGAAAAAAGAAGATGCTGGTGGAAGATTTTTTAAGAGGCTACCGGTTTGAATAAAAAAAAAGCGGAATTCGGTTCCGCTTTTTTTTATTGTTCTTTTTTCCTGATCAATAGTTGACTTTCACTATAAACTTCTCCGTATCAGCTACCTCCAGCGCCGAAGCTGCGGCGTTGCTCATGCGAATATTATAGCCCTGGTTCTGGCGAATGCCGCTCATTTCGCCCAACACTTTTGCATACACCGCTTTGTTGTTGGTTGGATTGACAATGCGAATAATTGTTCCGGGTTCCACATTATCCATCAGCGCATAGTATTTGGCGTCCTGCCAGCCACTGGCCGTTTTGAAGATACCAGCGGTTGCTGTTTCATCTGCTTTTACCGGCTGAACCTTGATCTGCTTTTCAAATAAGGATTTAAAATACCCGCCGTTACCATCGTTTACGGCCACTGGTGCCGGATCGGAAACAGGCTTTGTGGTCTGCTGCTCGGGCTTTTTCTCCGGCTCCCGGTACGGAACGGTTTCTTCTTTTTTCTCTTTTGCCTGCTGAACAGCCACATCCTGCTTGGGTTGCGTTGCCGGCTTATCATCAACCGGCGGGGTACTGCTCACAGCAATGTTGTTTGCTTCGGGAGAAACCAGATAACCTACAATTAATTTTTTACCGGCCGACAGGTTGTCGTTCGCCAGATTGTTCCATTTGCGCAGGTCGGCCATCAATACACCGTTGTTCTTTACACTCACCCGGTACAGGCCTTCCCTCTCGCCGACTACATAATATACCGGGCGGCCGTTGGATGATTTCTGAGAGAAATTTATTGCGTTCAGGGGAATTTTGATTGCCTGCCCGATGCTGAGCCCCTTGTTCATATCCAGCGAATTAAAAGATTCGATATCCTTTGGGTAGGCATTATACAGGCGGCCAATAGAATAAAAATTTTCTTTGGGTTGAACAGTGTGCACCAGGTACAACCCCTTATCGGAATTGTGGATCAGCAATTCGCCCTGCCCAAAAACAAAAGAGCCACAAAACAAGATGATGGCAAGCAAAAAAGACTTTTTCATTTGGTATGTTTAGTTTTTCAACGGTCCTGTAAGGCCAGCTACACACAGCCGGTTAGCCTTACAAATATGCTTATTATTTTTCAAAACCCGAATCGTTTTTAAGCTTTAAAATACGCATCTCCTTAGGATAATAATTATTGATCCGGTTGGGCAGTGCGTTGATCCAACCCAGGTTGTACTTCTGATAACGTACGATTTGCCACCCTGAAACAGCAGGCGTAAAATGTAGCTCCTGCCGCTGCAGGTATTTGATGGCTTCGTCATAAGGCAACTCGGTGGCGGCAACATTTTCCGAAACAAGGGAGCTTAGTGCCAGAGAATGATCCGGCACCAGTTTGTCTTTCATGATCTGGCCCACACCTGTTCCTTTGTATTGAACGTTCAACACCTGCTTTAAAACCGCGTAATCATTCATAAACGGCGTGGGCAGCGCCACAAAAAAATTATTTTCTTTTATCAATTCCACCGCAGCGTTTTTTATCCATGACTGAATGACCGTTTTTTCTTTTGCCGTGGCTTTTTCCAACTTAGCAGGTCGAAGTTTTGCCTCTCTTTGCGCAGCCATCTTTCGGAAACAGGAAATAAAAAAACCCTCGCCCTTTACCTTATCTGGATAAAAACGATAACCTGCCGAATTGGTTTTGGAGGAGATGCTTTCTACGATCCCCCACTCCTTTTGAATTTTTAATTTTTCATTTTTCATTTGAAAGTCTTCCACCAGCCAGTCGCTGATGTCCTC
>JAEVYV010000163.1 GCA_023392575.1 Bacteroidota bacterium
TAATTGTCCGGATGTTTTTGAAGAAGGTATTCGTAACGGGCCAAACGTTTAGCGGTATCGGATGCCGGGATGTTTCCGAATTCTAAGGAAATCCAGTAATCATTGTCCGGGAACAACTCACGGCCTATGGCCAGGTATTGATCTGCCTTTTGCTGATCGCCCTTCTTGGTATAATACTCCACCAAAAGTCCATAAATCTCTTTAAACTCCTTGTCTTTCACCTTGGCGTTGGCTAACTGCTCAAAATAAGGAATGGCCTCGTCTTCCTTCTTTGCCAGGTAAGCAGCAGAAGCCGTTAGGTTCACCAGTTGGGTATCCAGCGCCGGGAAGGAAAAGTTGTTATACGAGTATCCTTTTTTGGCGATATAGGTTTCCACGTCCAGGGCGTTCTTCATTTTTTCAAAAGCACCGGCATAATCCTTGGCGTTGTATTTTTTTACACCCTGATTGTAGTACAGATCATACAGTGTAAACAAACCAACGTTTTGGTCCAGTGTCATCATGACGTTCTTGGGGTCCAGTTCCTGGTATTTTTTAAACGCTTCAAATGCTTGTTTGGGGGCATCGTAGGTTAACGAGCCGGTGCTGTCCTGGCGGGCCAGCTCGGTGTATATCTTTCCCTTGTAATACCAGGCATTGGCGCTGTTGGCATTTTTGGGGTCGGCTAAAATTTGATCAATCCGTTCCTTTGCCTCATCGTATTTTCCTTTGCTGATCTTTTCCTGAACATCATTCAGCTTTTGGGCAAAAGCACCGCTGATGGATGATGCAAGCAATACTGATAATAACAGTTTTCGCATTGTTTCTTGTTTTTTTAAAATTTATGGTTGAACAGAGTTCTCTTCTTCAGATGGGTTTTGTGGCAAATTGGTTGTTTCTGTTCCTTCTTCAATCGATGCAATTTCTTCAGCATCGTCTTCTACGGTTAGCTTGGTAATTGCGGCAATTTCATCGCCTTCGTCAATGCGGATGAGTTTTACCCCCTGCGTGGCCCTGCCCTGCTCGCGGATATCCGAAACCTTCATTCTGATGGTTACCCCGCTTTTACAGGTGATCATCATATCTTCTTTTTCCGACACATCCAGAATACCTACCAATCTTCCGGTTTTATCGGTCACACTAATGGTTTTTACTCCTTTACCGCCGCGGTTGGTAATGCGGTATTCGTCAACGGGTGAACGTTTGCCAAACCCTTTTTCGCTCACCACCATTACTGTTCTGTCTGGTGTATTGGGATTAACACAAATCATACCAACTACCTGGTCCATTTCGTCGTCCACTTCAATGCCGCTAACCCCAATGGCGCCCCGGCCTGTGGGCCTTACTTTTTCTTCGGGGAACCGGATGGCTCTGCCCGAGGCCACTGCCATCATAATCTCGCAGTGACCATCGGTTAACCGGGCTTCCAGCAACTGGTCGCCTTCGACAATGGTGATGGCATTTACCCCGGTTTGTCTGGGGCGGCTGAAATCAGCCAAAGCGGTTTTTTTGATCACGCCTTTCCGGGTACACAAAACAATATAGTGGCTGTTCACAAAATCGGCATCCTGCAGATCGGCTATATCAATGATCGCCCTGATCTTGTCGTCGGGAGCAATTTGAATCAGGTTTTGAATGGCCCGTCCCTTGCTGTTCTTCTCTCCTTCCGGTATTTCGTATACGTTCAGCCAATAACACCTGCCCTTTTCGGTAAAAAACAACATGGTGTGGTGGGTGGAGGCAACAAACAGGTGTTCGATATAATCTTCTTCCCTCGTTCTTCCGCCTACAGCCCCCCTGCCGCCTCTTCTCTGCGAACGGAATTCGGTAGCCGAGGTCCGCTTGATATAGCCTAAATGCGAAATGGTAATGACAACATCTTCTTCCTTAATCAGGTCCTTGATGCTTACTTCATTGTCCAGGTAAGTGATCTCGGTTTTGCGGGCATCACCAAACTTTTCCTTTACTTCCGCAAGCTCGGTTTTGATGATGTCGTAGCGCATGCCCTCGTTGGCCAGAATTTCTTTCAAATGCGCAATCAATTTCATCAAATCATCGTATTCCTGTTTGATCTTTTCTCTTTCCATGCCGGTCAGGCGCTGCAAGCGCAGCTCCAGGATGGCTTTGGCCTGAATCTCATCCAGTCCCCATCCGGCATTGACCAGGCTGTCCTTGGCAATTTCCGGTGTGGCCGACGCACGGATCATGGCAATGACCTCATCCAAATGATCCAGGGCAATGAGATAACCCTGCAAAATATGGGCTCGCTTCTCGGCTTCACGCAGCTCGTACCGGGTACGGCGCACCACAACCTCGTGACGGAACTCCACAAACTCGCTAATGATTTCCTTTAGGTTCAACAGGCGGGGCCGGCCTTTTACAATGGCTACGTTGTTGATGCCGTAACTGGTTTGCAGTTCGGTAAATTTGAAAAGCTGGTTGACCACTACATTGGCCACAGCATCTCTTTTCAAATCCACCACAATGCGGGTACCTTCCTTATTGTTTGATTCGTTGTTGACGTGGGCAATGCCTTCAATGGTTTTGTCGTTCACCAACTGGCCAATGCGGTCGCAAAGGGCGTCGCGGTTTACCTGGTAAGGCACTTCCGTGATGATGATTTGCTCCCGGCCGCTGGGCTTGGTATCAATGTGCAATTTGCCGCGCAGCACCACCCTTCCCCGGCCAAAATGAAAGCCGGCTTTCACGCCTTCCATTCCATAGATGAGGCCGCCGGTAGGAAAATCAGGGGCTTTTATGTGCTGCATTAATTCATCAATGGTAATTTCCCGGTTATCGATATAGGCCACACAGCCATCCACCACCTCGCTCAGGTTATGGGGCATCATATTGGTGGCCATACCAACGGCAATACCGCTGGAGCCGTTTAAGAGCAATTGAGGAATGCGGGTGGGCAGTACAGAAGGCTCCTGCAAAGAGTCATCGAAGTTGAGCTGGAAATCCACGGTTTCTTTGTCAATATCCTGCAACATGGCTTCGGCCATCCGCTGCATTCTTGCTTCAGTATAACGCATGGCCGCCGGACCATCGCCGTCCTGGCTGCCGTAGTTACCCTGACCATCAACCAGGGTGTAGCGCATGCTCCAATCCTGGGCCATACGCACCATCGCATCGTAAACCGAGGAGTCGCCGTGCGGGTGGTATTTACCCAACACCTCACCCACAATACGGGCCGATTTCTTGTAGGGCTTGTTGTGGCTCATGCCCAGTTCGTTCATGGCAAATAAAATGCGCCGGTGAACAGGTTTTAAACCATCACGAACATCAGGCAGGGCACGGCCTACGATTACCGACATGGAGTAATCGATATAGGCGGTTTTCATTTGTTCCTCGATGTTGACGGGTATAATACGGTTGAAATCGTTTGTCTCTTGCGGTTGAATATTTTCTTCCATTATCAGCGCTTGTTATTGCTTTTTTTTAAGGTGAGCAAATGTACCGTTTTTAAGGCGAAGAACCTGACAAATTGAGGTATTTTAAGGACATATTATATCCCTTTTTCGGTGCTTTTTGTTTATCCAGAAGATATTAACATTTTGAAGTTGCGGGCATAGATTTTTCAGCGCTACCAACGGATCAAAACGGGGTTTATGAAGCAGTTTTTGTTGAAGAGCAATTGCACCGAGCCAGACCTCCACTCCCTGGCCAAAGCAGAAGCAGTGCCGCCAGAGCCGGTTGAAGCTTCGGGCCAGTTCCAGGCCGCAGAAAATGGAAAAGAAAAAGAAGGGCAAAGCGAAAATAAAAGCCTTCCGACCAAGAAAAATTATTTTGCATTGGCCGCTGTTTTTTTGGGATTAGTGTTCAGTATTTCTTTTTTGAAAAATGCTGTTCAGGGACGGCTGGGGTACATGTTTGATGCAAAGCAAGAAACCATTCGTACGCTACAGGCACTTAAGGAAAAACGGCTTGCAAAAGGCTATCAAAATGCCCTGGTGACCATTATTGTTCCCCCCGAAACAAAGGAAAGGAAAACACGACCAGCCGCTAACCCCCGGGAGATTAGAAAGCAGGTGAAGTTGCAAGCGAATCAGTACACTGTGGGCTATTTTGGCGGCATCAGCGGACTGCTGCTTACTGTTTCCAATAAATCACAGCATTTTATCAACCAGGTAGAGCTGGAGGTAAGCTATCTTGATCGCCGGGGCGGGGTGATTGGTACTGATAATTACCAGGTAAAGTACATGCAGCCGCATAGCTGCCAGGTGGTGTCCGTTCCGCCCAGCACGAAGGGGGTTAAAGTATCCTGCAAAGTGTTGAGCATCTACTCAAAACAAGACAAACCCTCATTAAAGCAAATCTGAATTCCAACTTATTTTCATGACCCCGTTCGTGCACCGGACGGGGTTTCTTGTTTTCAGGGCTTACATTTGTTTTGTTTATGAAAAATATTTTACTCTTCGGCGCAGGAAAATCGGCTACGGTTTTAATTCATTATTTGTTGGATAATGCTTCAAAAGAAAATTGGCAACTAACGTTGGTGGATGCCAACCTGACGGCGGCTAACGAAAAGATTGGTAACTCTTCCTTTGGCAGGGCCGTTTCTTTTGACATAACCAATGAGGTGGAAAGGAAAGAATATATTGAGC
>JAEVYV010000186.1 GCA_023392575.1 Bacteroidota bacterium
GATGTTGGCCGAAGTAGAAACCAGTGGTTTGCGCAGCCGCTTGATCAAATTCCGGCAAAACTCGTCCTGCACCAAGCGAATCGCAATGGAACCATCCTGTGCCACCAGGTTGTCGGGCAATCCAACCGCGTTTTCAAAAATAATGGTCGTGGGACGGGTTTGCTTTTCGATAAAATCAAAAACCGCCAGGTCCGGCGCAGCCACATACTGCAGAATGTCCCGCTCCTCTGCCACCAGAATGATCAGGCTTTTGGAATCTTCCCTTTGTTTGATCTGGTAAATCCGGCGCACGGCTTCTGCATTGGTGGCATCGCAGCCCACGCCCCAGATGGTATCGGTAGGATAAAGGATCACCCCGCCGGTACGCAAAATTTCCAGCGCTTTTTCCACTTCCGTATCAAAAAAAATTCTATTCATTTTGAATGTAAGTACGACATGACAGAATGAACAATGGCTCCGGTTTCCAACAACTCCAGGCACTGGGGTGTTTCAAACCGCAGGCAAACATTTTTCCTGCAGGGCTCGCAGGAAAGTTTTCCCAGGCGAATCACCTCCCGGTTTTGCCGGTTGTACGGGGCGGTGTTGTTTTCATCACCGGCGCCAAACAATACGATGGTTTGGGTACCCAAAGCATTGGCCAAATGGGCCGGTCCCGAATCGGTGGTCAGCATCAGCCGGGAACTGCCCAGAATTTCCATTAAATCGGTCAGGGAGGTTTGTCCGGCTACCGATTCAACTCCCGCTTTATCAGGAAGCAGTTCGATCACGCCTTCCACAAATTCCCGTTCCCTGGGCGCTCCAATCAAAATAATTTTTTGATCGATGGCATTTCTAAGATGGGTCAGGATCTCCACGGCCTTGGGAACCGTGAGGCGGCGGGATGAGGCTTCGGAGTTGATGTTGACCACCACCTGCTCCCGCTTTTGATACGAATGCTGCAGGCTGACGTCAATTGCTGCGGCCGGCCGGCCGGTAAAAAGCTCCAGCAGTTGTATGTATTCTTCCACCCGGTGCCGATTCGTTGGCCGGGCATAACTGTTTGTCAACAAAACTTCCCGCAGCTCTTTTTTATAACCAATTCGGCGTACCGCACCCGTAGCTAAGCCCATAAACGCAGAAGAAAAAGAATCGGGCAGGCAAAAGAAAAGATCAAATTTTTCCTTCCGGCTTATTTCCTTGCCAAACTTCCACAACCCTTTAAGGCCTGGGTACTCCTCCTTGCTGAAGACAAACCGGTGATGCGTTTGCGGAAAATTCCCCAGCAGTTCGTGAATGCCCTTTTTGGCAACCACACTCACCTCCGCCCCGGGAAAAAACTGCGGCAATTGATTAACAAAGCCAACCGACATCACCATATCCCCAAGCCAATTGGGTAGACGAACCAGAATTTTCATTTGCAGTAACTATGTTTGCAAAAAATTTGCGATGAAGTTAAGAGAGTCTATTGAACAAGCATGGCAAAACCGTGAAATGCTTTCCCAGCAAGCCGTTCAGGACAGCATCCGGGCAGTGATTGAGGAAGTGGACAAAGGAAGACTGCGTGTGGCTGAGCCAACGGACCCTTCGGCTACAGCTCAGGGCGGCTGGCAGGTAAATGAGTGGGTAAAGCAAGCCATCTTATTGTACTTTGGCATTCAACCCATGCAAACCTGGAACATAGAGCCTTTTGAGTTTTATGATAAAATGCTGCTGAAAAAAAATTATAAAGAACTTGGCGTTCGGGCCGTGCCACATGCGGTGGCCCGTTACGGCGCCTATGTGGCAAAAAATGTAGTGCTCATGCCTTCTTATGTGAACATTGGCGCTTATGTGGACGAGGGCACCATGGTCGACACCTGGGCAACAGTTGGCAGTTGTGCCCAGATCGGTAAGGGCGTTCACCTGAGCGGCGGTGTGGGCATTGGCGGTGTGCTGGAACCTTTGCAGGCATCACCCGTCATCATTGAAGACGGATGTTTTATTGGCTCCCGCTGCATTGTGGTGGAAGGCGTTCGGGTAGAAAAAGAAGCTGTTTTGGGGGCCAACGTCGTGCTGACGCAGTCCACCAAGATCATTGATGTAAGCGGCAGAGAACCGGTTGAAATGACGGGGGTGGTTCCGGCCCGCAGCGTGGTGATCCCGGGCAGCTATTCCAAAAAATTCCCGGCCGGCGAATACAGTGTCAGCTGCGCCCTGATCATTGGCAAACGCAAGGCCAGCACCGATCTGAAAACCAGTTTGAACGATGCTCTGAGAGATTTTAATGTTGCTGTATAATTAGTGCCCCGCTGCTGCGGGGTATTTTATGGAGAAAAAATCAAGTAAACAACCGGCCGCCGCTGCAGGATTTTTTATCGCTTTTGCCGGCGCCATTTTGTTTTCAACCAAAGCCGTTATTGTAAAAAAAGCCTTTGCCGATGTGCAGGTCGATGCCTTAACACTGCTTACGATCCGGATGCTTTTTTCGCTTCCTTTTTATTTACTGGCCGCCTTTTTTATCTGGCGAAACAATCCCGGGGCGAAAATGACCCGGAAGCAATGGCTGGCAACGATCGGGCTGGGGTTGTTCGGCTATTACCTAAGCAGCCTGTTTGATTTCATGGGGCTGCAATATATATCGGCGGGGCTGGAGCGACTGATCCTGTTCTTGTATCCTTCTTTTGCCGTATTGCTAAACGCCCTATTATTCCGGCAACCCATACGGCGAAACGAAATGCTGGCTCTTCTTCTTACCTATGCAGGCCTGGGCATTGCTTACTACGGCGAACTGCAACTGGATACGTTCAACCCTAATTTTTTCCTGGGTAGTTTTTTGGTTTTTTTATGCTCCCTCACGTATGCTTTTTATATTGTTGGCAGCGGCCGCATGGTGCCAAAGGTTGGGGCCGGCAAATTCACCACTTATTCCTTGCTGACCTCTACTGCCGGCGTTTTTACCCATTATGCTGTCCGGGGCAACTACCATGCCTTAGAGGCCAGCATTGATTTGTGGTGGTACGGCGTCCTGCTGGCTCTTGTGGCAACGGTCATTCCCACCTTTATGCTGTCGGCAGCCTTAAAAAAAATTGGCGCCAACCGTGTGGCCATCATCTCCAGCATTGGGCCGGTTTCCACTATTTTACAGGCACATTATTTTTTGGGCGAAGAAATTTTTGCTTTGCAGATTGCGGGCACCCTGCTGGTACTGGCCGGAGTATTATTGCCGGTGTTAAAAACAAAAAAATGAAGTCTGTTTTGATTCGAATGAAAGGATACCCTATATTTGCACCCCGCCCGGGTGGCGAAATTGGTAGACGCACCGTCTTCAGGTGGCGGCGCCGCGAGGTGTGCTGGTTCGAATCCAGTCCCGGGCACGTTTATAGCCTTGTAAGTCATTGATTTACAAGGCTTTTTTATTTTCCGTGGGTCAAATTTGTGTCCTTTTTTCCGCTTTCTACCACCTTTTTTGACACACAAATGACCCACGAAATGACCCACGGTTTTTTTGGTGAAACACCACCACGAAATGCACCACCCCTCACATATTTGGTGCACTTCATAACGTCTGCGCAACAGGTAATTTTTGCAAAATTTTTAGTTGTCGATCATCTTCAGTTTTCACCCCTTTTTCACGGTGAAATTTTGAAGCAGTATCCGCAGCTTCTTTCCCCTACTGGTTTTGTCATTGAGGCATACACCTTGTGCCTTTATTGTTTACTCAATTATTCAATGCTATGAATCTCATACAAAGGCCTAATAAGTCCGGCGATAAGATTTACTTTTATTTTGACCTGGGAAGAGGAAGGGGCCAAAGGCATGCAACCGGCGTTTTTATTTATGCAAAGCCAAAAGACCCAATTCAAAAAAACCATAATAAGGAGGCCATCACCCTTCTTGAGGTAAAGAAGTCAGAATTTATCCTGGCAAAACAATCGGTTGGCAGTAGACATATTCCAGCCCACAAGATCAAATCTAATTTCCTGGATTATTATCAGGAGTTCGTGACCAATAACAGGATCTATGGCAACCGTCACCTGGAAAATAGCCTTATGCACTTTAAGACTTTTCTAAAAAAAGACTTCCTTGCTCCTATTGATGTTACTGAAAACCTTTGCGTTCGTTTCCGCAAATACCTGCTGGATAATTTCACCGGCGATACGCCTGCCAATTACTATGCACGTTTTAAAAAGGTGTTGAAGGCCGCCACCAAAGAAGGCTATTATCGTATCAATCCGGCTGAAGATATCAAGGCTAAATCAAATCCCAGCACACGGATGAAAGAAAACCTTGAAACACATGAATATATCAAGCTTTTAAAGACTCCTTGTTTTTGCAGGGATTTAAAGGAGGCTTTCATTCTTAGTTGTTATACCGGCCTTAGATGGATTGATGTTAAGAAACTGGAATAGCCGCACATCAATGGTGAGTTGTTAACCACAAGAATTATCCAGAAAAAGACAGGAAAGCCGGTTGTAATTACACTGCATCCCATTGCTAAAGCGATTTTGGAGGGAAGAAAAAAAATAGCAGGCGAGAATGCTTCCGGCAGGGTGTTTTCTTTGTCTTTTCAGGATAGCTGCAACAAAACGTTGCAAAAATGGGTAGATAGCGCAGGGATAAAAAAGCACATAACCTGGCATTGTGCACGGTTAAGCTTTTCTATTTTGTTGCAGGATGAAAACGTGGACAAGGCTACGGTGGCTCTATTACTGGGTCATACAAGCTCCAAATATGTGGATACAACATATAAGCGCCACCGGCCAAAAGATCAGACATCTGTTATCAATAAACTTCCGATGCCTGATGCGCTGCCTACTTTCTTTGGCCAATAGGCAGTTGAGCGGCTACCAACTTTATGGAGGATTGGCCGGATAACATCCGGTCAAGGTCTTCTTTTTTGAAGTAGCCGCTATTTGATTTATAGACGCCGTATTCTTCGCACTTTTTGGCAAATTGCGTCCTCCCTAAATTGCAATACACAAGCGCCTCTTCAGGTTTCAGAAAGGGCTTGAAACAAAGAGCGATGGCCCTCATCACTAGTTTTTCATTCTTTGGTACCATACGATCGCATTTTACTGATTAATTTTTTGCGTTTATCTTTTACCAAATCCCAGATACTTGTAACTAGGTTTTTCTTACCAACTATAGAAGGATGTGATCTTTCAATTGAGTTAAAAGATCCGTCAGATTCCCATTAAACAAACCATGCTTACCGAATAGAGGTTTACTGAAGGCTTATAGATGATATATCCATACTGCTGCAATTCATTGATAGATTTGTTGTAGGTACAGCGGGCACTTATTTTAGCGGCTTTCATAATAAAATTTCTTTTGATGACAATGGGATTTTTGCCCCCATTTAAATTCCACTGTTGCAATAAGGCCATATAAAGGCTGATATGTGTGGCGCTGATTCTTGGGTCTTCAGCTACCGAGTTATAAAACCTTGTCAACGGTGGAAACAGCTCCATAATCTTTTATCCTGCTAATTTTACTTCTCTGTTTTAGCTTTTCGATACTTTTTTGAATGACTTTTCTGTAATGGCCCATTGGCTGATTCAGAAAGGTGATCCTTTATAGTACGGGCAGCTTCGCTTTCTTCTTTTTTGGTTAGAAGCATCTGCTTTTCTAACCATTTGTTTTGCAAATAACGATAGGCCTCGTCTATAGAAATTGTCTTTTGTCCCTTGAGAACATAAAACCGCTGGGTGACTTCCGCTCTATTTTTAAAGGCAGCAGGACTTTTTTGCATTCGCTTGCACAACGACTCCGGCCAATATTTTAATTGTAAAGAAACCGCCATAGCTTTTCCTTCAACAGTTGTTTCTAGTAACTTAAGATCCTTCACAATGGCTTCGATCTTTTGCTCTATTTCGAGGTCTCCCGTTACCGGAGGTTCTTCAGCTTCTTCTTCGAACTCGGATGCTTTTTTCCAATCCACATTAGCCATTCTTCGATCAAGTGCGATTATATCTATTCCGTTTATTGATCCGTGAAATGCGTCATGCTGATGGTAAGCGGCATCATAATACAGAAGGCTGTATTTATTTTCCTTTTTGTCTTTTTCGAAGAAAAGTCGAATACCCAGCGAAACCGTATCCTTTTTAATTTCCTTATGCAGGCAAAACTGAGACAGGCCAAAACAAATCCGCCTTGCCAAGGAGTATCCCATTTTCTCTAAACCCAGTGCCTGTAGATCCTCCTCCAGGTCCAGTATATTCTGAATATTCATAACTATTTTACTTCTGTATTATGATGCACGTTTTTAAGACATTCCCAAACCTTTCCTGGCACCTTCCCTTTTCTTCGGTAAAAGGCCATCCTGCTTTTTATTTTCGATCCTTTGTTTTTCCGGCTTCAACTCCGGCTCTTTCTCTTTTTTTTTATCAGTTCCCCCTTCCTCCATCACGTTTTTTACCCCAGCTTCTTTACCTGCGGATTGATACGCAGCTAAACCTTCTTTTGTAACCTGCTTCATTTGGGCATCATACAGCTTGACGCTTTTAAATTTAGGGTCAGCTTCCACGAACATCTTGTGTACGCTTCCCTCCTTTTCAATGGTGACCGACTGAAGGTTTCCCTTTTGAAGCGATTGTACTAAATCCTTGCTCTTTTGCGGATCGTTCAATTCAGAAATAGCCAGCCTTGAAAGAGCCGCCGGTAAATCAAACCCATAGTTTTCATGGTATTGTTTGACCTCAAAATTGTTATTACGGTCTCTGCTTTCGGAATCCAGCTGAATCCAAGCTTTATATCCCTGGCCATCCTTGGTGACCAGGTCTTTATGAACTGCTCTGCCGTCCAGTAAGTTAAAGGCCTCTTTTGCCGTAACCCCCTTACCCTTGTTGATGTAAAAAGTTTGCTCCACCTTCTCTCCGTTGCCTTTCTCCATAGTGGCGTGGTAGTTGTTGAGGAAATACATCTCGGTGGAATCCGATTTACGGAAGTTCAGTCTCGCCTCAAAAGGCTTTTTGTTAAACTCAGTCGCAAAATAAAGCTGAAACTCGGGCTTGCCTTCACTCAGGTTTTTTTCCAATTCGCCTCTAAGGGTTTCACCAAAACCCATGTATTTGATCGCATCTTTCAAATACTCAAAATTTTGTTCGTTCATAACAATGGTTTTAAAGATTAAGAAATAACATTTCCCGCCCCAGCATTCAGGACCTTGCGGGACCAATCAATCCCTGCTGCCGAAGGTCACTGGACTTACCGTGTAAGGCTCTTTCCTCTCGTGAAGCATCGCCAGTGGTCCAACGGTCATCCTTACAGATCGGGCAACAGAGTTGCCTTCATTATTTTTCGGTTCTTTATCTTAAGAGATAAGTGGCGTCCCCCGTTTTTTTCCATGATCGCCACCACCAGGTACTTTCCATCGGGAATGGTGAACTTGGGA